>JBJTUB010000153.1:0-7219 GCA_046080465.1 Vampirovibrionales bacterium
TTCAGTAGAGGTAAACAACTGTTTATAGCTCTCAATAAAATCTTTAAACTCTTGATAACCACCAGAACCGACAGCTTCCCTCAATGAAGATAATTGACCAAAACACGTTTTTACCTGATTTAGCAAAGGTACTACAGTTGCTCCAAACGTTTCTTTATATTGCCAGTTGAGGTAACCCATGTCAAGCCCAGCAGACAATGACCGGTTAGGCGTAACTACAGTTCTATATTGTTGCCCATAAAGACTCGGCATATCACTATACTCTGAATATCGTAGTTGGTTTTCATCTGTAGTAATTTTTGCTTGGAATCGACCTATTTGACATGCAAAGGGTGTTTCTTTATCTTTTTCATACAGAAAGGTGAGACAATTTGCCTTAGAAGCCTGACTAATCCCACTCCAACTACGATTATCCTCTTCAACAAGATCCTTAAACAAGCGACCAGGAGAACCATCGAGTGCGTAGGTTTTTACGTCACAGAGTTTAGTATTTACGTTTAAGATTCTTGCAATACAGTCAGAAACATCTGGTGTTTCTAAGCGAAATCCGCTCGGATGTTTTTTAGTGAGTTCCTTAAAAAGCAACTCAGCTGTTTCGCCTGTAACAAGCATTCCTTCTCTTGGTTTGACAGAAACACCTGTAGAGTATCCCGATAAAGATGGCGATGAAGATAGCATGGAGGTCAGCATTACTCGTTCTTTCTTGTTATCAAAAATTAATAAAATCGAAAAGAGGTAAACATACACTCTTCTGAATATAGAAAACAAGGTAAAACTAATTTGATGCTAAGTTATACCAATTCTCAGTTTAAATAGCGTAAGAAACGGTTTCTTTTTTTGGGGGGCAATGGGGGCGTTAGCCCCATTAATAAACCTAGGGGGGAGCGTTGTAGAGAGGTTTTTCACAATGAGGATCTTGCGTAAGTGTTGAGATTGTCTCTCCTCACTGTGGGGGCGAACGCCCCAGCCTCTCAAAGTCGTCTAGAAGACGACACGAAACAAGGGACTTAGAACCCTCGACAAACCCTTTTGCAGAGATGTTTATACATCCAAGCCTATTTTTTAAACGATACTAACACAACGTATCGCCCACTAGGGTTTAATGCTTATAAAAGGGTTTTATCAGCCACTCCTGCCCACCCTTAAAAAGAACGAGGGAGGAGTAGGAAAGAGAGAGTCTACAGACTTTCCAACGTTTTATACCTAAAGTATGTGGCCGTAAAAGACAGAGAGAAAGCCGTGTTCGTATCATGATGATGTTGAACCAACCTACAACCAACATCACCCCGCAAACCCCCGTGGTGCCACCAACGCCTCAAGCGTTGCCCACGGATTTGGGCTACGGGGGCGTGACGATGAACTACAACGTGAATAGTCAAGTACCGATGCCACAATTTAATCCCATGAACACGGCCGCAGGGTTTGCCCAACCCGTGATGCCCAACTGGAATGGTTTTAACCAAGCAGGAATGCTTCAGCCGAACATGATGGCCAGTGTGAACCCCGCCATGTACGGGATGCAGGGCAACATGATGAATCCGATGATGAACCCCATGTTGATGCAACAACAAGCCATGATGATGAACATGCCTTACGGCTTTATGATGCCTCAGCCCCAGTTTGTACCCACACCGCAAGCCCCCTTACCCCCGAATGGGGTGTTGCAAACACGCAACATCCCCGAGAGCAGTGCCACTAAAGTAGATAAAGTGCTACAAGCCCTGAATGAAGATAAAGATGCAAGCAAGCTATTGCAACTGGCTCGTTTAGGCAAAATAAACCTGACGGTTGGTAACACCGATACCGTACAACAGCAAGAACGCTTAACCAAAGCAGGCGTTAGCGATGCCGTCGTTTTTGATCCAGACCGTATGAGCATCGTCATTTCGGATAAATTGATTGGGACGGTTTCAGAGCGAGATTTAGCCAAATACATAGCCAAGGGTCTCACGTTGGGCCTCACCATGGCTCACAATTCCAGCGGAAGAACCACCAGCTTAGAGCGTCAAATGACGGCTGAATGGTTAGGCCGCAACATTGCCAACCGCTTTACCCCTGAAGGTGAACCCAAGCTAGCCACCACCCAGCAAGAGATAGTCAATTGGGCAAAGGCTCGGTGGGTCGGGGTCAATATTCGCCCGAACGATACCACGGTAGAGTATTTAAACAATGTGGGTATTAACCTAGAAAGTTGGATAGAGCCTTCGGCCAACGAGCTAGGGAAGCAAACACGCACCCAGTTACGGTCGACTCAAAACGTGGCAAGCAGCTTAAAGCAAAGTGTTAAAGATAGGATTCGTGAAGGCCAACAAACCTTTGTGAATGCGTTTGATATGCTTACCAGCCCAACTAATCAGCCAGATATAGGTCGCTTCCAGATTCAATAGCTTTTGGTTATATAGAAGACTCTGCGAAAGGGGGTGTCGAGTGTTCTAAGTCCCTCGTTTCGCATTGCCCTACGGGCAATCTTGAGAGGCCGTTCCTCCCTCTCAAACTCTCCTCCCTTTAAAAAAACGGGGTTTACGCAACCAACGTTCGCTACCTCATTGCGTGGGCGAATGCCCCCGTCTGACGCAACCAACGTGCAGCGATTCATTGCACACCCGAATGGGCTAGGCCAAGCTGTTAGCTGGCAAGCTGGGGCGATCAAACCAGTGATTCACCTCGCTACTGGGCAGGGTGTGGGCAATCGGTCGCCCATGCGGACAACTCCACGGTAGGGTACACCGCAACCAATCGGCCACCAAGCGTTCCTGCTGTTCGGGGGGCAACACATCACCCGCACGTATGGCGGTGTGGCAGGCCAAGGTACTTATCAACTGCTCCACATCGGGTTCGGCTTGGCCTGTTTGCTCCAGTTGTTCTAGCAAGTGTTGTACCTGTAGCTCGGGTGCCAACTGGGTGCGATGCGGATACACCAACGGAAAGCTATGAATGGCCAACTGATTGCCAGCCACCACCTCGCACTGAAAGCCGACATCGGCAAACCACTGGGCGTAGGTTTCAAACACGGCTAACTGAGTCGCATTCACGTGCAACAGTTTAGGAATCAACAAACGCTGACTTTCGGGCTGGGCGTGTTGCAACTGAAGCATCAGTTTCTCAAACACCCATCGTTCGCTGGCAATGTGCTGATCGACCACCAACAAGCCTTGTGGGGTTTCTACCAACACGTAGGTGTTAAACAGTTGGCCAATTACCTTCCACTGGCGTTCTTGCAGTGCTTGGCTTGCGTGGGTGGCCGTGGGATGTTGCAAGGGTAAGGGGGATTGCACGGCCATGGCCTGCGAATACAAAGGCGGGCGATACGCCGTGGAGGGCAAAGTTGAAGGTATCTGAGTATACGAATGTGTGTGGGGATGAGAATGAGAATGAGAGGATTCTGGGCAACAGTCGTTTTCAGCGATAGCAGGTGGCAATATTGCCGAAGCCGAAAGAGAAGGCAACGACGAAAAAGAAGCGGCTGTAGACGGCATCGGCTGTTGGGCGTGCAAGCCCAAGGGCTGAAAACTGGGCTGATGCTCTAGCTGATACGCCGATTCAAACGATTGCACCAACCCCTGACGCAACCCCTGCTGCACGGCCTGAAACACATGGTTGCTATTCACATAGCGAACCTCTTTTTTGGTAGGATGCACGTTGACATCGACCTCGGTGGGGGGAAGCTCCAACCACAACACGCACAGCGGATACGATCCATGCGGTACCAAGGTTTCAAAGCTCGATTGTATGGCACGGCTCAACACTTGGCATCGCACATGCCGACGGTTCAGCAACATCCACCAGTTTTTCTTACTCTTTTTTTGAAGATTCAACTGCTTGGGGCTAGCCAACACGGCGTGAATGGTGTAGAGAATATGATTCAGCGTAAGGGTGTGATGCACGGTAATTAACTGTTGAGCATCGGCCTCCGTGAGCTTGAGTACCTGTTGCACCACGGTGGGCAAAGCCTCCCAACCTCGGCCTTGGGTGCTAAACTTAGGCTTGTCATCGGCGGTGTAGGTGACTTTTATTTCTGGATGCGACAAAGCCAAGCCCTGCATCATTTCTTCAATGGTGGCTAGTTCGGTTTCGTTGCGTTTCAAAAACTTGAGGCGGGCGGGCGTGTTGAAAAACAAATCTTCCACCTGCATAATTGTGCCTTCACGACACCCCTCAGGAGCCAAGGGCTGAGGCACCCCCCCTTCAATGCGATAACTGTAGCCGTGAGCCTGCCCCTGTGGACGGCTGACGCACCGCAAGCGAGAAATCGCCGCCACCGAGGCCAACGCCTCGCCCCGAAACCCCAAGGTGGCAATGGCATCTAAATCATCGGGGCTGGTAATCTTACTGGTGGCGTGGTTCAAAAAGGCCGTCTCTAACTCTTCTGGCGGAATGCCACACCCGTTATCTACCACTCGTAAACATTTGCCCCCCGCCGTGGCCGAGACGTTAATCTGCGTCGCCCCTGCATCAATGGCGTTTTCTACCAATTCTTTCACCACGCTGGCGGGGCGTTCAACCACTTCGCCCGCAGCAATGCGGTTGACGAGATGGGGGGGAAGCACTTGTATTTTTTTCATTGTCGATTCAGTCTACCCTTTAATGTTTAAAAATGTTCAAACGCTAGTTCAATTAAAGTGTAGCATAAATAAGGTGATTCTCATCCTCATTCATCGGTGGTGGTGGTGGTCTTCGTCACTGAAGGTGTTTTGGGAAAGGCTTTTGATGGATTGGAAAGCGTTGACGTTGGAAAAATCGCAGATGGCACTGTAGACGGTGGAACAACAGGGAGAGGTGGAGACATCATCGCTTGCTTTATCCACGGTAAAGCAAGCCACCCTGCCAGTAACCCTCCGCCCACACCTGCCACAATCGCGGGAGCAAGCGGAGGCTTCGCATCGGGGGGTAAAGTGTGTGTAGGTTCGATACCTTTAACAGCTTTTTGGGCTTCTTGTGCGATAACGGCGGCCTCTTGTTCGGCTTGAGTTAACTGAGGCTTGAGCTTACACTGGGCTTGACGCACCATCTCCTGCAACCAATCCACATGTCCCTGCCGACTCTCTGATTTAGCAAACCCTAGCAGTGACGCAAGCGGGGCAAAAACACTGGCGATACCAAAACCAACAGCCACATTCGCCCACCATAAACTGGGTGCTTGCCAAACCAATGCAAACAACGGGCCACCTATCATCAACGGTAGCGTTAACACCAATGACCATGGCGGACGCATCGCCTTGTGGCTGTGTTTTTCGCTTTGTTGGGCTAACGTGTGTTGCCACGTATCGAGTAGGCGTTGTTGTTCAAGCAGGGGCTGTGTTTCCACCGATTTTAGCCACGCTCGTGCGTTTTTTTGATTCAGCATTCCCGCTGGCACTTGGAGTGGGGCGGATGCTTGGTGACCTTGGCGAATGAAAGAACTCATCGTAGCATTCATGCTTAGACTACTTTTTGCAAAAACATATAGAAGGCTCTTCGAAAAGGTTTTTACCCCCCTCTCCCTAAGGGAGAGGGCTGGGGTGAGGGGTGCAAGGGCGATTCATGAATCGCCCCTACGCGGGTGTTTCCCTCATCCTAACCTTCTCCCTTAGGGAGAAGGAATAGATAAACCTAAGTTTTTGTAGAGGTTTTCAGAGCTTTCTATAGTTGATTATAAGAAAGATATTAGCAAGAACGTTGCAATATTAAAAACCGTACCTACGAACTACAACGAGGAAAACATGTCCATTCTCACATTAAAAGACCTGTATACGAAAACAGTTTTAGGTTGAGATGCCCCAATGTTTATTAATAGTCCTACTGATCTTTAATCACCTAACAAGAATTCTTCTAGGGTGAGACCTTATGTTGATTTCTTTGGTTTCGGTGGGGTCAATCTAGAGCATTCAGAAAACGGGTTAAAGGGGTTTCCGTTGAAGAATGAGTGTTGGAGTGTTGAATCTGTAGCTGCGGAAGCCAATGCCTCTTTAAGGTACACTTGGTAAGGTTGTTTTTTTAGCTGCTGATTCTGTAATACTGCTGACGCTGTAACACAAGATCAATACCTACTAATTTTTGTACTTTATCCAATAAGGATGGATCGTTTTGTTCAAGCGTGATAGGCGGTTGATTTTCAACAGGGTGAGTGATTTTTAGTACATCACCGCTGTTAGCCTGCTGATGAAGGGTGACTGTTACAGTCTCTGGCAGCTTACCAAAGAGTTCGGATAGTATTCTGCTTGAATCTTCACTATGCTTTGTTAAGGTATGAACAAAGGCATTAACCGCTTCTCTATTAGGGGCATAGGTAACGACACCTTGCCTAGGGGCGGGTGGTATATTTAACGTTGTGTGTTTTGAAAACTAGACGTTTGTAAGCATGACGTAGGAAACACTGAAAACATAAAGGTCACTTTCTTAATAGGGGGTTGTATATTTTTGATATATCAATAATATTTAAAACAGGGGTGTTAGTCAATACTTTTCATCAGGTGTTTTTAAATAGTCTTACAACACTCTTCTACTACGAGCTACAACTGACGCACAGGGTGTCAATACGCCCATCTTCCTAAAGAGTATCCTCCAAAATCGACGGTCCATAGTACGTATAAGAGGTGGATTGAACGAGGGGTGCTTGAACACATGTGGCAAACCCTATTGATTGAATACGATGACACCCAAGGGTTAGATTGGCAATGGCTCAGTGCCGATTCATCCACAGTCAAGGCTCCGTTAGGAAAAAGCCATACGGGAAAAAAATCCAACCGATCGAGCGAAACAAGGCTGTAAACGTCACTTACTGACGGATGGTCAAGGGATTCCTCTCTCAATCACGTTAAGTGGTGCCAACGATCATGATCGCCCCGAACTATGGGCTTTGTTGGATGCGATGCAAATTCAAAAACCTGCAACACGCTGGTGCCAAAGCCACTTATGCTTGGATGCAGGCTATATTTCCCCAGAGACAACGTGGGAAGCCTCGATGTATGATCTCATTGCTCATACCATTTTTAGAAATGAAGGGCGTGTAGGTGATTTCTAGGAGCCTAGACTCGCAGATGAGTGCGGTGTACATAGAGGTTACATAAGCTCATCGAGAATCGTAGCGACAACGAAAGCAACAGACGCCTTTTATTCATGAAATTGGTATAATATGATGGAACCTTGTATGACCCTGACCCACCTGCCCTCCTCTAGCCCCTTGCCGTATTACACGTTACAACGCTTTTTGCTGAAGGGCGTGTTTTCGTTCTTTGTGGGG
>JBJTUB010000154.1:0-5950 GCA_046080465.1 Vampirovibrionales bacterium
TAATAGAATCGCCTTGAGTAAGGCAGGAAGAGGGTGGCGAATGCCTCGTTTATAACGAGGATCTTGGATCGTATCGAGATGCTGAAAAAGAGTCATGTTTAGGAGGATCGTCTACATAACGGAAACACTCTTTATTTAACCACAAACACAGCTAGACTTTTAGGGTCTTCTGTCCACAATAGGTAGAGTCGCTGTCATTGCGAGCGAAGCGTGGCAATCCCTAGCAAGGGAGGAGTCAAGGCTTCACTAGCGAAACGGCATCCAGCTGTAACTGATTCAGCGGATTGTAGTGCAAGCCCTGTACCCGTGGTTGCTTAACATACAACTTATTTAACTGATACAAGGGGCAAGCACAGGCTTCTTGCTCAAAGGCTAGTTGCTGTACTTCTTTATACAACACCTTACGCTTGGCGGGGTCGGTAATACGTTGGGCTTCTTCAACCAAGGCATCGTAACGAGGGTGCTTCCACTGGGTATGGTTGTTGCCATTATTGCTGGTGAACAAGCCTAAAAAGCTATCTGCATCGGGGTAATCGCTCAACCACGACAAAAAGAAGATGTGCGGTGGATCACGCTCCAGCTCATTGAGGTATACCTTCCAATCGGCCAGCTTTAAACGTACAGGCACGCCTAAAGTTTGTTGCCACTGGTAACGCACAATCTCGCCAATACGTTTGGAATCGTAGGTGTTACGCACACCAATTTGAATATCCTGTACTTGCTGGGCAGGAACCTTGGCCGCCTTCCATGCCTGCTTTGCTGCTTGGGCATCGTAACGCAAACCAAGAGCCGCATCATAGCCTAACAAATCGGGGGTAACAAAGCTATGCAAAGGGGTTTGCCCAGCCTGCAATAACTGCGGAATCCATTGCTTTTGCAAGGCCTGACAAAACGCTCGACGCACGCCAGCGTGATGAAACGGTGGCTTTTTGGTGTTAAACCCAAGATAATAAATGGATTGCGTTCCCACTTGCTTTGCCCAAGGGTGGGTGGCAAACCGACGAAACTCAAAGGCAGAAATCCCACTTCCTGATTCAATAACATCCAGCTCGCCGTTTTCAAACAACATGACCGATGTACCTGCATCGGGGATGATACGAAACTGAAGCTTTGGACGGTTGGGGCGTTGCTGCCAATAGTAAGGGTTAGGCTCTAGCACTAACCGTTCGTCGTGTCGCCATGTTTTAAGGGTGTAAGGGCCATTGCTTACCAAGGTACCGCCTTCGGTAAAGCGATCGCCATGACGCTCAATCAACTCTTTGCGGATAGGCAAGCCCATGTGATAAGCAATCATTGAGGGAAAAAACACCAAGGGGCGTACCAAATCGACTTGCAAGGTGTGGGTATTCAGTACCCGAATACCCACTTTTGTGGCATCGTTCAGGGTGCCTTGAAAGTAGGCTTGGGCATTCACAATCGGGAAGAAGAAGAACGAGTAGGGGGCTCCGCTGTTTTTATCGAGTACCCGCAGCCATCCATCGTAAAACTGTTGTGCTGTTACGGGCTGGCCATCGCTCCAACGAGCATCTTTGCGTAAATAAAAGGTGTAACGCTTGCCTTGATTGTCAACTTTCCAGTGGCTTGCGACTGCAGGCACCACCTTGCCTTCATCATCGAACTTGGTTAGCCCACGCATTAGCTGTTGCATCACGGTTCCTGAAACGGCATCGCTAATCTTCATCGGATCCAAGCTTGGGGGTTCCGTGTTGAGTGCCAGCATCAGGGTATCGCTTGGCAACCGCTTGGCGGAAGGCAATTTAACCTCTGCCTTGGGGGGGGCATTCCCTTTGCTTGGCGGTAGCGTTTGGGGAAACTGACACCCAGTGAGGCTAAGGCCTATTAAAAAGAGACTGACCACCAGCCCACACCCTGTTTTTTGCCAAAATTTTTCCTTAAGTTTTTGCCAAAGGCTTTGCCCTACTACACCGTGCATGGCGATTAACCTTGCCACGATTCATTGGCCACCACGGTTCCCAGTACCTCGTGTTGAATCAGGCGGGTAATGGCGTTAGGGGCATTAAAATCAAACACAATAATCGGTAAGTTGGTTTCTTTACACAGTGAAATAGCGGTTTGATCCATCACTTTTAGGTTCTGCATCAGCACGTCATCGTAGGTAAGGCGATCGTATTTTTGAGCGTTGGGGTTGGTTTTGGGGTCGCTATCGTACACGCCATCTACCCCGTTTTTAGCCATTAAAATAACATCGGCACCAATTTCGGCGGCTCGCAAGGCGGAAGTTGTATCAGTTGAGAAGAAGGGGTTGCCTGTGCCACCGCCAAAAATAACCACACGGCCTTTTTCTAAATGGCGTACGGCCCGCAGACGAATGTAAGGTTCGGCTACTTTATCCATGCCGATGGCCGTCATGGTACGGGTATCAATGTTTTTATTTTTAAGCACGCCTGTCACAACAAGGGCATTCATGATGGTGGCCGTCATGCCGACGTAATCGGCCGAGGCTCGATCCATGCCTAAGGCGGTGCTGTTTTGCACCCCACGGAAGATATTTCCCCCACCCACAACGATAGCAATATCCACCCCTAAGCCGTGAGCCGCTGCAATTTCATCGCAGATTTTACCCACTACTTCGGGCTTAATGCCAAAGCCTTGGTCGCCCATGAGAGCCTCGCCACTAATTTTAAGCAATACCCGTTTAAACCGACGAGAAGCGGGAGAGGGAGTGGAGGAGATCATCATGCAAGGGACTCTTTTCTTTAACATACTAAAAAAGCGAACGAAAAAAGATAGCGATTTGCTTGACGTTTTTTCGTAGCCTTTAAACTATTAAACTATAAAATCAGTATGAAGTTTTCTACAAAAAACCGCCAACGCTGAAACGATGACGGTTTTAAAAGGCTTAACGCTTGCGGCGACGAGCCGATTGTGCTTTACGCTTACGTTTGAGTGCGGGTGGCTCATAACGCTCGCGACGCTTGATTTCAGAAAGAATACCAGCTTTTTGGATTTTTTTCTTGAAGCGCTTTAGAGCCGATTCAATACTTTCACCAGGATTCAATTCTACTTCTGCCATCATCATCATTGCGGGTCACCCCCTTTCAAAAACACTTAATTTAAACATAACTATTTTATGATACCGCATCAAGCCTTAAATGCAAGCAATTTATCCGTTTGTTCTTCAATGCGTCGGGTGGCTAGGGTTGATACGAGGGTTTATTGTCGTTTACTTTTGTGTTAGGATGCCAACTACACGACCATTTCCCCTATACGAGTATTAAATAAGGCCACGTTAACACGTATGAACGCTCTACTTGATTTGCCCATCAGTGCCTTAACGCACCAAGCCACGCTATGGCAGTTCCGAGGCGGGCAAGAACACATCCAACTAGAGGAAGCCCTACTGCAGGCTTGCCAAGGCAATGCTATTATCGCCCGCTTACTGTGGAATCGTGAGGTTCGCACCCCTGAAGCGGCTCAGCGTTTTTTGGCTCCCCCCGCGCTGGAGAACTTAACCCCTTGGCATGAATTGCCCGATGCCGAAGTGGGGCTGAATCGAATAATACAGGCCATTGAAACACAGGAAGCCATCCTGATTTACGGCGATTTTGATGTGGATGGCATTACAGGAACCAGTCTGTTTTATCAAACCCTGACACGCCTAAACGCCAACGTAAGTTACTATGTGCCAGATAGAGTGAGTGAAGGCCACGGCCTGAATGCAGGAACCTTGGTACGCTTAGCGGCGAGCCGAAAGCCCAAGCTAGTGATTACCACCGATACGGGGATTTCTAACTTTACAGAAGTAAGCCTGCTGAAAGGGTTGGGGATTGATACGGTGATTACCGATCACCATGAGTTGCCCGAAAACTTACCCTTGGCCGTGGCGAACATCAACTGCCAGCGATTACCCGAGCCAACGCACCCCTTAGCCAGTTTATCGGGGGCGGGGGTGACGTTTAAGCTTTGCCAAGGCCTTTACGAGCGCCTCCTTCCTAAAGAGGAAGCCACCCAAGCCACCCTAGAGCTATTGGATTTGTGTGCCGCAGGCTTGGTGGCCGATTGCATGCCCCTGCAAGGCGAAAATCGAGTGTTGGTTCAGCTAGGGCTAGAGCAAATGCAATACCGTAAACGTGTGGGGTTACGTGCCATTTTAGAGCGAGCGGGAGTCGCCCCTGATGCCCAGTTAAATAGCGAAAGTATTGGCTTTACCATCGGGCCACGCATTAATGCCTTGGGTCGTTTAGAGAACGCCACCGAAGCCGTTGAGTTGCTAACAACCAGCGATACCACCCGTGCCGAGGTCATTGCCCTGCACTTAGAAGCCCTCAATAAACAACGACAAGAACTCTGCGAAAAAACCTTCCTAGAGGCGGAACAAGCCTTGAATGCGAGCGGGGGAATCTATGGCAGGCGAGCCATTGTGTTGGCTAGCCCCGAGTGGAATCCTGGGATTGTGGGGATTGTGGCCTCTCGTCTGATTGAAAAATATCGGGTTCCCACCATGTTGGGAATGATTGACGAAGCCAACGGCACCGTGCGATGTTCGGCACGAAGCATCCCTGCTTTTCACTTAACCGAACACCTAGAACCCTTGGCCGAAACCTTCTTCAATAATTTTGGAGGCCATGCAGGGGCGGCTGGCTTTAGCTTAGATTTAAGTAAATGGCAAGCCTTTAAAGAAGCGATGTGGGCGGTGGCCAACGCCAACTTGACGGAGGCCGATTGTCAGCCCTGTCATCAGGTAGATATGGCGTTAACGTGGTCGCAGTTGCACGGGCATTTACCAGAGTTGTTGAAACAACTGGCTCCGTTTGGGATGGGGAATCCTAGCCCGCTGTTTGCCATTCATAACGTGAAGGTAGGGGCTCAGCGTTCGTTGGGTAGCGAGGGGAAGCACCGCAAACTAATGCTGGAACCCCTTAAAAAACGCAAGGGCGATGCCCCGCTGGAAACCGTGGTATGGCGATGCGGAAGCGAGTTTCAGTTAGAGGCCAACACGCCTTACCATGTACTGGTAACGCTGGAACGTAATGATTATCAAACCGAGCGTACGGGGCAACCCACCTTGCAGGCGGTGTTAAAAGATGTGATTGTGGCCAAGGCTCATGGGGGCGAGGCGTTAATTCATGAATCCATGACCTCACCTACGCCTACATCTATGCCTACGCCCACTATCACGCAGGCGGGCGAGAATGTGACGCCTGTTCCGCTGCCCAGTAGCACGAAGGCAACGCAACTGTTGCCACCTTCACCCCAATCAACGCCGACTGCCGATCATCGGGGTAGGGGGCAAAAATGCCAGTGGCTCGATCATCGTCAACGCCCGAACTTGCCCGAGTTTGTGACGCAACTTTTGCTACCCAGTACCACCACCCCTGAAGCAAACCCGAGCATCAAGCTCTTTAACGAAGGACGTCACCCCAGTCACATTCCCTTTTTAAAACCAGAATCCATTGTGAATCGTACCAGCACCACACCGTGCCATACGCTGTTGCTATGGGATATTCCGCCTAGCCCAAGTGTGTTAAAGCACCTGATGCAAACGTTGCAACCCACGGTGGTGCATGTGTTAGGGGGCAAGTTTAGTGGCGAGGCCAAGCACCGTGTTCCCTTAGAGCTACCCGCCCCCCTGTGGTTACGGGGCTTGCATCAAGGCTTGTTGGCCTTAAGCCAACAGCACGAGGCCACAAAGGGGAGTCATCAACTGCCTTTAGAGCTACTGGCGAGTAAGTTTGCCACCACGCCCGCTTGTGTGTGTGTGGGCTTGGCCTTGTTGGAGCAACTACAGGGGCTTAGCCATGTGGTGATGCACAGCAACGACCCTTCTGCTTTGGCCACGTCTGTTTCAATCACGGTGCAACCCTTGCTTGCTTCAGAGGAGGCGTATCAGCAGGGGTGGGAAACAACGCTGGCTAAAACGGCACTGGGGCAAGCGTGGTATCAACAACAGCAAGAGCTGATTCACTGGCGACGCTTGTGGCTGGAATCG
>JBJTUB010000155.1:0-1347 GCA_046080465.1 Vampirovibrionales bacterium
TCCGTTTTTTCGTTATGTACTTCTGTGTACACGCCCGCAAGCGAGAAAACGCAAGCGTTTTACAAAAGCCGTTTGTTTTTCCTTGAACTTCCTCCATTCTTGACTTCGTGACGACACTATCTAGAGAGCGTTTCGTCTTTCTAGCTTTGTGACATCCCTCTCCCCAGCCCTCTCCCGAAGGGAGAGGGAGTAAACTGCTGCAAAAGGGGTTGTCGAGGGTTATGCTGGTGTTAAGCCCGTTGTTAATGTTGCGGGTGTGGGTGTGGACGGTTGCTTGGCTACCGTGGCTCCCGTTTTCAAGGGAGCTTCTTTTTTCTCGGCCTCTTTTTTATCGTTAAACTTTTGGGCTAAAGTAGCAAACAACCGAGAAGAAACGTAAATCCCAGCCGTGCAAACACAGGTGTAAAACCATTCAAAGGCCATAATTTCGAATAGCCCTGCAACTTTAAGTTTCGGGAAGACTTTCTGTACAACGGGTAGATTTTTTTCTATCCATTCGCCTGCCTTATGGCCTGGATTAGAGAAAAGAATCTCGTTTAGTGAGTGGGCTTGACCCTCTTTCTTGCGACCTAATAGCATGGCGGTAGGTATAACGATACCCGCTGTTACAAAGCGTCCGCCAAGCACGCTGCCCCATGTTTGTTTGGGTTCTTGCTTATAAGCATCGGGGTCATCAGGCTCTGTACCTAACTTTTTATCAATTTTTTGAGCAATATCCTTACGCCGATCTTCAAAGAGTTTCACCACAGGAGCCATTAAGGAACCATCTAAAAACGACCATAGTATCATGACCGCCGCTTTCGCCTTCTCTTTGCTAAGTCCTAGCTTTTCTTGGGCAGCTTTACGAAACCAATCGCCGCGTTTTTTTAAAGGCGTACCTTCGGCTCCATGGGTGGTTTGGTAAGTAACGTATACAGAAAAGGCAAACACAGCAAAGTTTGTTAGAAATGGATACAACAAGGCATCAAACACGTATTGACCTTTGGTACGTTGCTGTTTTTGGGCTTGTGCTTCTGCCAGCGTTGGTGGGCTGGCATGATTTAAGGGATTGAAAGATGTGGTATCTAGCGAGTGGGAAACATGGGTGGGTGCACTTGTTGCACTCAAGGTTTCAGGCGGGATAGGCACGGTGGGAGCCTGCGTCGTACTGGCTTCTGCTGGCTCTGTGGTTGCTAGCTCAATACCAGTGAACTGGAGTTGTTGCCTACGATGGGGAAGCCCCCCTAAAGCGGATGGAAGAGGTGTTTGTGGTAACGGTGTGTGGAGCATACAAAGTGGTTGATTCAAAGAGGAACGTATTAAAAGTTCATGCTTTTATTTTTAAAAACAGTGGGATGAGTGATGGTG
>JBJTUB010000156.1:0-1631 GCA_046080465.1 Vampirovibrionales bacterium
TAGAAATGAAGGGCGTGTAGGTGATTTCTAGGAGCCTAGACTCGCAGATGAGTGCGGTGTACAGAGACGACCATAAGCTCATCGAGAATCGTAGCGACAACGAAAGCGGCAGACGCCCTTTATTTATGAAATTGGTATAAGATCCTCATTGTGAAAAACCTCTCTACAACGCTCCCCCCTAGGTTTATTAATGGGGGCTAACGCCCCCATTGCCCCCCCACAAAAGCAATACTTTCTTACGCTATTTAAACTGAGAGTTGGTATTCGCTCTTGCCTTTCACCTCTCCTTACGATACGCTAACAGGGTATTCTATCCATCATTCCCCTCATTTCAAATCATTTCAAAAGAAAGATCTTAACCCCATGCCGATAACCCTACCCGCCCCAGAAATTGCCAACATTGCCCTCGCCCCCCAAGGCAAAAAACAAATCGATTGGGCCTTGCAAGATATGCCCGTGTTGGCTTCTATTCGTGAACGCTTTTTAACCGAACAACCCTTGAAAGGCGTGCGTATTTCCAGCTGTGGCCATATGACCAAAGAACTCGCTGCCTTGGCTATTACCATTAAAGCAGGCGGTGCCGAAAGTATGGTGATTGCCAGTAACCCTCTTTCTACGCAGGATGATGTGGCCGCCAGCCTTGTGGCCGATTACGGTATCCCCATTTACGCCGTCAAAGGCGAAACCGTGGACACCTATCGCAAGCACGTCAAGCTTGCTGTGGATTTTGAACCCGATATTATTATGGATGATGGCGGCGATGTGGTGGCGGCCATGTTGACTCAACGCCCTGATTGGGTGCCTAACGTGTGGGGCAGTACCGAAGAAACCACCGCCGGCATTACCCGCCTCAAAGCCTTGGATGCCAGTAATCAGCTACCGTGGCCGGCCATTGGCGTTAACGAGAGTAAAACCAAGCACTTGTTTGATAACCGTTACGGCACAGGGCAATCCACTTTGGATGGCATTATGCGTGCCTGCAACGTGCTATTGAGCGGTAAAACCGTGGTTGTCGTGGGGTATGGTTGGTGTGGCCGTGGCGTGGCCTTGCGTGCCAGAGGCCTAGGTGCCAACGTGGTAGTTACCGAAGTTGACCCCATGAAAGCCTTAGAAGCCGTCATGGAAGGCTACACCGTTCTACCCATGAACGAGGCCGCCAAAGTGGGCGATGTGTTTATTTGCATTACCAGCAACCGCCACGCCATTGATGCACATCACTTCCCGCTGATGAAAGATCAGGCGATTTTGTGCAACGCCGGCCACCAAAACTGGGAGTTCAACTACGATGCTCTCAAGGCCATGAGCGTTTCTATCAACGAGCCTCGCCCCTTTGTGGAAGGTTGCACCCTCAGTAATGGGCGTACCCTGTATGCTTTGTGCCAAGGCCGTTTGGTGAATCTCATTGCCGCCGAAGGCCACCCTGCGAGCGTCATGGATATGAGCTTTGCTAACCAAGCCTTGGGCGTAGAATACTTGGTGAAAAACAAAGGCCAGCTTGCTAACCGACTTATGACCGTCCCTGCCGAACTTGATTGCGAGATTGCCAAACTCAAGCTAGAGTCTATCGGTGTGACGATTGATACCCTCACCCCCGAGATGGTGGCCTACCTCAACAGCTGGAACATGGGTAC
>JBJTUB010000157.1:0-4693 GCA_046080465.1 Vampirovibrionales bacterium
GCTAGTCCTATCTGAAAGATTCTAGCTGTTTCAACTAAGCTCGCTTGCTTTGAAAACAGGAGGGCTTTTTCTCGGAGATCTAAACTGTAAGCCATGGTAGTTGTTCCTTTCAATAAAACAGTCACTCTGTATAGTCTACCATGATTCAAAAATATTTCAAAATACTATACCAGTACCACAGCCACAATCGCCACAACGGCAAACAACCCACCTAACACGAGCATTGGTTCCATCAATCATTCTTCCTTATAGCATTTAAAACAATACAAACAGCGGCTTACCCTGTTGGCAAAACCATCTCTAAACGCATCGGCTGGCAAGGTTAACGTCACGAGGGGGTGTTACAAACCGTAACAGAGCTTATAGTTTTTTAAAAAGTTTCTTTTGCATGTCTATACTTTGTCGCTACGCCCCGTTTGTTCAGTCATGTAGTTCTGTCTACACTCCTTCACAAACGTGTCTAGGCTCCTCGTCTAGCCTATGCCTAAAAAACTTTTTAAAAAACTATATGTGTGGGTGGGCGGATACAATCCGCCCCTACAAGGAACCTCCATAGAAAGTGAAGAATGGCCTATAAGGTACCGCATTCACGCTGAAGCTCTACCAAGGTGTGTTGAGTATCCACAAAGGCCTGCAACCACGCTTCTTGAGCGGCGGCAGCATCGCTTTCTCGTCGATTGACTAAAAACAACGTGCTATCGCCTAACTCAAACCGCCGACGTTCGGCCACGGCCAAGGCCTCGCTTTGTTGCCACGCCTGATACGCTTGTTCGGCTTGTTGCCATCCTTGTTGCCACTGCACGGCTAGGGTCTCTAAGGCAAGGTGTATTTTTTGAAGCGTCAATTGACTTTTGGCATCCACGCTGGCTAAATCTACCTCGGCCAAACGCACCTTACCCAAGGCCGTGTTGTTGCGTAAGGGGACACTAAACTTTAGCCCTGCCTTGAGTGTCCCTCCAATGCCTGCTTCGCCCACCTGATACCCCGGACTCAATATTAAATCGAGCTTAGGGAGCAAGGTCGTACGAGCCAAGGCTAAATCGATTTTAGAAAGCTGTTCACTTAACGTCAGTTGGCTAAACTCTGGGCGTTTTTGCAAGGCTAGCAACACATTGCCCCCTACATCGGTGGGTTGTAGTTGCTGGGGGGGCTGATACGTTTTCCATACCGTGGGCAACGGCGTGATATCGGTTGTGCTTAATTGCTGTGCTACCTCATTCCACTGCTGGGGTTGTGGATACACATACCAAAGCAACTTTAGCCCCTGCTTTAAAAAGGCCTCTTTAGCTTTGGTAAAGCTGACACGACGACGTTGCAAGGTTTGCTCGGCCTCGGTGACATCAATCAAGGGTAAATCGCCTGTGGTGGCTCGACGGTCGACTTGAGCTTTACGCTCGCTGGCCAACTGCACCAACTGCTGATGAATGAACACCGTATTGTATTGCTCTTGCCACGCCCAGTAGGCGTGTTGAGCTTCGGCCAGTAAGTTTAGGCGTACCAAACGCACCCCTGCCACGGCTACTTGTTGCTCTAATTCGGCTTGACGTTCTTGAGCGAGTTGTGGGTTGATGCCTCGGTATTGCAGCAAGGGTTGGGTTAAACTCACGCCCCATTCGCCCCCCTGCCCCGTGGGCGATACGGAAAAGGAGAGGTTGCCTCGGTTTTGTTGCCAGCCCGCTTCAACCGTGGCTCCACTACGCAAGCGTTGCGTTACGGCCACATCGTGCTGAAAGGCCTCCAGCGGAGATTCAGGCATGGTAGAGCTATTAAAGCGTTTGTAGCCTGTGCCTCCTTCAAGCCGAGGGTCGAAGCTTCCCGTTGCCGTTTGTTGCTTGGCTTCGGCACGTTGAACGTACAAGTTGGCCAGCACCAACTCTGGGTGACGCCGCTCTACCAAAGCAGCGAGGGTCTCGGGGGTCAGCGTGCTGGGCAACTGTAAGGGAGCCGCAGTAATGCTTTTTAAGGCTTCGGGTGTTTTTTTACCTTGATACACCTTTAAGGCAACATCGCTGAGGGGTTCGGCCTGAACACCCATCAAACATTCACTACTAACCATAAAAACAGTAATAATACCATAGAGTAGAATAGCCCGAATGAAAAACATTTTAGAAAAAACCGTATCTATTTTACCATTAATACCCATTCTAAGTTTAAATAGCGTAAAAAAACACTTCTTTTTCTGGGGGGGAATGGGGGCGATAGCCCCCATTAATAAACATAGGGGGGAGCGTATTGAGAGGTTTTTCACAATGAGGATCTTGCGTAAGAATTGAGATTGTCCCTCCACACTGTGGGGGCGAACGCCCCGGCCTCTCAACGTTGCCCAAAGGGCAACAAAAGGCGACAATCTAAGATAATGCGATACTCTTTTCAATCTTTTACTTATCCTTCCCCACGTTGAATTTAATGTTAAACCCTTTTTTCACCTTAAGGTCTTGGCTATCCTCGGGGGCGGTGTTCACACTGTTGGGGAAGCCGTTGAAGCGTCGCCATAGCTCGTAGCCAAACGGCACAATATCTAACTGAATCCACGCCTGCACCTGCGTACCTGGGCGTAAGTACTGCGTACTCGGCCACGGCGTTTCGGTTTTATCGTTTGCAATGGTCGATTTATCGGGTGTAATAATCACCCGAAACTTGTTTTTACCGTCATCCACAGCATCCACAACAGAGACCGTGCCTGCAAACGTGCCTAAATGCACCTTGGGCCAGCCAAAAAACTGTAAGGCAGGAAAGCCAGAAAACTGCAAGCGGGCGTGTCTGCCCACTCGCACAAGGGGAGCATCTAAATCAGAGACCGTAACAATGGCGGCCACATCGTCGGTTTGCGGAAAAATCACGCCAAGGCTCTGGCCTTCCTTCACTTGCTCGGCCAAGCCCGCATTGCCTGCCCGCACCAGTTTACCATCCACAGGAGCCGTCACGGTACGAAAAGCTTGACGACGTTCTAGCCCACGAATCTCCACTTCCAGCTTTAGCTGTAGGCTCTTAAGCTTGGCTAAATCTTGCTGGGCTTTCAGCTGTTTACTGCTAGCCTCCAGCACCTTGGTTTCGTTTTCGGCAAATTTGCTTTGAATACTCGCCGATGCCCCTGCTTGTTCTTGCAAGATGCCGTTGAGTTTGGCCTGCATGCCTTGTAAATCGGTTTGCGCCTTAACATAGGCCAGCTCGGCCAATTCTCGCTCTCGTTTAGATTTTAGGCCTTCCGTTTCAAGCGTTTGGGTACGTTCCACATTCAACTTGGCCGTCAGTAAGTTTTGCTTGGCGGCTTGTAAATCCTGCTCGGCCTCGCGTTGCTTGGCTCGAATTTGTTGAAGCTTGGCCTCGGTTTCTTGCAAGGTAAAGTGTTGCAACTGACCGTAACTACTTGCTTGGTTGCCAAACACACCCAATTGATGTTGCAAGACGGCTTGTTCCGCCAAGTTGGCCGCCAACATGCCTTTGGTGCGTTCTAGTAAGTTTTCATCTAAATAATATTGTTTATATTCTGCCAGTTTTAACAGGGGTTGCCCTTGTTTTACCAAGGTGCCTTCACTTACAAGCCACTGTTCAATACGTGCATCTAAGGGGGATTGAATGGTTTGTGGGCGATTGCTGGGGTACAAGGCCGATACTTCTCCTAGGCCTTGAATGGTTTGCTGCCACGGCATCAGCATCAGGGCAATAAAGCCCACCACCACCACGCTGGTAAACAGAATAGAAAATACCCAAAGTTTTTTGGTAAGGCGTACAAATTTCCATAACGTGGATTGTTTGATAGAGGTCGAATCGCCTAGCCAAGGCGTATGAGTCGCTGGAGCCATCATCATCATCATAGCGATAGCCCTCCATCGTTGCTCGTGGGCAAGGGCTGTTTTAGGTGCGAATACTGTTGTAGCCCCTTCCCCTGCAAGCCTTGTAAATAAGGGTGTTGTTGTTGCCATAGCCCTTCAGGTGTTCCCTGTGTGACGAGTTCGCCTGCATCAAACACATACACATAATCGCACAGGCTAATCAAGCCCAAGTGCCGTGTCACGCACACCACGGTTGTATGCGGCGTGTACTGATACAAGGCTCGTATGGCACGTTCTTTCATGACATGATCCATATCATTAAACGCTTCATCCAGCAATAAACAGGAGGGAACATCCAGCAAGGTACGGGTAAGAACAATTAACTGACGTAAACTTTTCGGTAGGTTCGTTCCGTTGGCTACCAAGGGGGTTTGCAAACCGTTAGGAAAGCGAGCTAACGCTTCCATCAGCCCTGTGGCGTGCAGTATCTCGTTAAAGCGTTCCCGTTGTTGAGCGGTATCTAAGGCTAGCCCCATTAAAAGATTTTCTTTAATGCTACCTTCTACCAGCAGGGGTTCACTGCCTAGGTAGGCCATACACTGTCGTAACTTGATTTTACTAACATCGTTGATGGAATGCCCATTGATGGTTAAGCTACCGTGCTGTGCTTGTACGTTGCCCGCCAATAACTGCAATAAGGTGCTTTTACCCGCTAAGGCTGGCCCCACCAAGGCTACCCGACTTTCTTTCGGGATGCCGAGCGAAAGGTTGCTAAACACAGGAACCCCGCCATCAGGATACGTGAAGCTCAGCTTTTTTAAATCAAAACTAATGGAGGGCGGGGGATCATCATCGTTATAAAGCGGTAGGCCTCCTTGGGGTTCGCGGGGAAGCTCGGTGAGATCGGCCAGCTTGTGTAA
>JBJTUB010000158.1:0-2860 GCA_046080465.1 Vampirovibrionales bacterium
TGTCGTCACGAGGTCAAGAATGGAGGAAGTTCAAGGAAAAACAAACGGCTTTTAAGGCGTGTACACAGAAGTACATAACGAAAAAACGGATTGTTTTGACACAGAAATTACCCATTATGGGCCTTGTGACGACACTATCTAAGGGTTGTTTGTCATTTTATCAAAAACCATTCCGTCTTCTAGTTTCTTCTCCTTTAGGGAGACGGCTAGGAGGAGGGAAACACCAGCGTAGGGGCGATTCATGAATCGCCCTTACATCCCTCTCCTCAGCCCTAGGGGGTAAAGCCCTTTTTACAGAGATTGCTTCACAACACTCACAATGACCTACAGAGAACTTGAGTTCTTCCTAGCAATTTTAGACCCTTGCCTGTGTTTATTAGAACACGTGCTTCATTTTTAACGTTTGATTGTGCCACACCGTCTTTTTCTTCAATAAAGGCCAGCCACCATGAATAGTATCCAGCCCAGCACCACCCCAGTCTTCTATAATGTACCCCGCCAAGCCCCCCGCTTGGGTGAAGCGGCCCCGCTCAACCTTCCCTTAGATACAGGACGGCTACACACGCTGATTGTTAATGGCGATAAGCGACAGTTTGGCGGGAACGAAAACCGTAGCCTGACCATTCAAGAACTCGCCAGTTTTGGCAATCAATTAGGCCAAATCTACAACTACTATAGTCAAGTATTTTACAACACCGCCGAGATTCAAAACAATGCTCAAGTAAAACAAGCCTGGAGCCAAGCTCTGAATAATATGTACACCGATTTAGAACATGTCAATGTGTTGGGCAATCACTGGAATACCTTGGTAGGTAAACAAGAGTTTGGTGTCAATGATCTCATCAGCTTAGCCAACCGAGATAATCAGTGGTGGAATGTTAGCCAGTTTGATATTTACGGTCAACAGTCTCAACAGCCTCAGTCTGTATGGCGTTAAACACACGTTGCCCTAGGCGTACCAAAGTAGCCCCCTCCTGTAAGGCAATGGCATAATCATGACTCATACCCATGGAAAGATGCTCTAGCCCTAGGCCATGGCGTTCGTTGAGGCTATCCCGCAACCCTCGCAAGCTTGCAAACGTGGCGTGTAGCTCGGGTGGTGTTGCTCCTTGTGTGGCCATACACATTAGCCCTTGGCAGTGTAGCCGAGGGAATTGCTGTGCCAAGGTTGGCATCAAAGTTTCCGCCTCTTGCGGTGTAAAGCCTTGTTTTTGTGGGTCGTTAGCCGTATTGACTTGCATTAAAAACGCCTGCTGACCTAAATCGGGATGTTTTTCTAAATACGTAGTCATGGCCTCTAGCAAGCCGATGCTATCCACCGAATGAATCAAGCGATAATGGCCCAGCACATACTTCAGCTTGTTGGTTTGCAAATGCCCGATAAAATGCCAATCTACCGATTGCTCTACGCTTGGGGGAAGGGCTTGACGCTTCTTCCAAGCCTCCACGGGTCGGCTTTCGGCAAGAATACTGGCCCCTGCGTGAATCATCGCTTCGGTGGCCTCTAGGCTGGCATACTTGCTTACCACCACTAATCGGGCGGGCGCTACCACAAGGGCTTGTAACCGTTGGCGATACTCGGCAATCAATGAATCTAAGGCAGGGGGGGGCTTACTCGTCATAGATAACCTCTTTTATGTTAGCTAAGGCTTACGCCCTATTCCTAAGGAGAGGGCTGTAAGGTCGATTCATGAATCGCCCCTACGCTGGTGCTTCCCTCATCCTAACCTTCTAGCCTAAGTAGGCGGGTTTGGTGTACCCTTCCTGTTGAAAGACGCACACAGCCTCGGTGGAGATGCCCCCACGGGTACTAAAATCGCTATGCACCTTCACCCAACGAGGATGAATCGCCTCTACAATATCAGTAAGTATCTTGTTGGTAATATTCTCGTAAAACATGCCCACATTGCGGTAGGCCAACATGTAATACTTAAACGCTTTCAGTTCAATCACCTTGTCATCGGGGATGTATTCTATGGTGATTTTACCAAAATCGGGCAAGCCTGTTTTGGGGCAAACCGAAGTAAACTCATGCACATCAATTTTAATAATGTAATCTCGCTGGGGGTTCAGGTTTTCCCACGTTTCAATGGGGGGATACACGGCCTCTTCCGCCGTTACTTTATGCACATAGCTTTCTACAGGAATACTAGACATCATCATAAGGGTAGGTTCTTTCTTTTACAAAAACAACACCAGCTTTAAAAGTGTAGCACAAACAGGCTTCTTTCAAGCCTTTATGCAAATGAGTTTTAATGTTTTGCTAGGTTTTAGCTTGTTTGCCTGCAAACCAAAGAGAGAAAACATCGTTATGATTAATCCGTTCGGCTCCGTTTATGGCGTTAGCACAGGGGCCCCCAATGCCCCTATTACCGCCCTACCCGTGAGCCACAACCCCAACGATCCTTCTGGGCTGTACCTTAGCCCGTTTAACGATGCCTACGGTCACCATCACGCCGATGACGCCTATACCGAACCCTTTGTGCATCGTTTTGATGAGTTACGGTTCATTCCTTTAGTGCCTTTTTTAGGAGCCACGGGGCTGGTGTTGGCTCTTTCGGGCTTAGGTTTGTTACTGCCAGGTGGCGGTGGAGGACGACGACGAGTCGCCGAACAAGGCGGACACTGGTTTAGCGGATTTTGGAATCGGGGGGTGCCAGATATCGTCAACGGGAGCGATATCGCTCATCACGAAGCCAAGGCTCTGTTAGGTGATGCGGGCAAGGTACGCGCACATCAACGCCTTAGCACGGTTTCCAACGGCGAACAACTAGACGTACAGAGCCACTTGTTCAAGACCCAAGGCGGGCGAAATCTGCTGACTGATACGCTGGACAACCACGAAAAGGCCATGCACAAA
>JBJTUB010000159.1:0-2892 GCA_046080465.1 Vampirovibrionales bacterium
TCGGCCGCGCCAGGTTCTCCGAGATCCGCGCCTTGACGAGCTTTCGCACCAGCGTCGCCGGCAGCGGCTTATTGGCCGCAAAGCGGATCGTCCCCTTGCGAGTGTCGTAACCCTTCAACAACTCGGCATGGGCTTTCACCGTGGCGGCGCTCATGGGATAGAACGAACAATGCTTGGCCCCGGCCCCAAAGCCCACCAGCGCACCATTCAGCCGAAACGCAGGAATCTGGTAAGTGATGTATTCCTCGGCCTCGGGAATAATGGTGTGGATCAGTTTACGCAGCTTTTCAAGAGCAATGCGCTGCTCGTCGCTGACCGTGGCCAGGTACTGGTCAATCGTGGTAATTTTGGTTTTCATGATGACCTTCTCGCTGGTTGAGGTTGCGCAACTGCGCGGCAAGAATGCCAACCTGGCGAGGCCGGACGACGATTTTGTGGAATCGATTTAGTCGAATCCGGTGGGGGGGGTTCGACACTTTTTTCCAAAGTTCCAGAGACGAATTCTAGGGCCGTTATGCGAGATCATTCCGCAGGTAGCTGAATTCCCAGCTTGGCCAGATGTGCGTCCAGCGCGTGCCGCGCCCAGGGAGCCTTGAAAAAATCGGGGGGGTATATTACCGTGTTGCGTCAAACTCCCCAAGCGGCCAAGCAACGGGTCAGCGCCCCTAGCGATTGGGAAGAGTTGGCGTTTTCTCAGCATTTGGCCTGCTTGCCCTGCGATCTGGATTTTGGCGAACTGGCTCCTCGTAGCTTTAGTTTCAACTCGCCCTATGGGGCTTGCCTCACCTGCCACGGCACGGGCCAAGTATACGATGTCAACCTGCCTGCCTTTATTAAAGACCCCGATGCCCCTGTGGAAAAAGCAATAGCGGGCTTCAAGTGGTTATTGTGGGGGCGATTCACCGAACTACTGCCCTTACTGGAATCGGCTTACGGCGTTGATTTAGCCAAACCGTGGAAGAAACTCCCCGACTGGCAACAGCAGTTGTGGCTGTATGGAACCCAGCCCAACGATGACGTGTTGACCGCCTGCAAAACTCAAAAAGCCCAACGTGAACGCACGCAAGCACAAGAGCATCCGTGGGTACAGGGGTTTAGTGGCTTGGTAAAAGCGTTGCTGGATGAAGTGAACAAGCCCACCGCTAGCCAAGTGGGGCTAGAGTATTGGCAACAGTTTATTCATCAAACCACCTGCCCCGATTGCCAAGGCGATCGCCTGAAGCCCTTTGCGTTAAAGGTGCAGTTGCAAGCTCATCCTCACGCCCACGCTTGCACTACCGCCCCACTTTGGAACATTCCTTTTCAAGAGATGCTTCACATGAGTATTGATGACGCCCTTCCCCGCCTAAGCGAAGCATGGCAACACTTGGATACCGCCACCCTCACCGTGGCACAAGCCCCCCTGCATCAAGTGCTGGAACGACTCTCGTTTTTACGCAATGTGGGGCTGGGCTACCTAACGCTAGGGCGTTCGGCAGCCACGCTTTCGGGGGGCGAGGCTCAACGCATTCGGCTGGCTTCGCAGTTGGGGTCGGGCTTGTCGGGGGTGTTGGTCGTGTTGGATGAACCTTCCATCGGCCTGCACCCTTACAATAACGATCAACTGATTGAAACCCTTCAAGCCTTGCGAGATAAGGGTAACACCGTGCTAGTGGTGGAACACGATGAGGATATGATTCGTGCTGCCGATCATGTGGTGGAAATTGGCCCACTGGCGGGCACGCACGGGGGCGAGGTGTTGTTTAGTGGCACGGTAGACGCCCTGATGCAACAACCCACAGGCCACAGCCCCACCGCCGATTTTCTCAGTCAACGCCGCCGATTGCCCGTACAACACACGCCCCGTCAAGGCAACGGCCAGCACCTAACACTCAAAGGCGTGCATAAACACAACCTAAAGCATGTCGATTTTACCCTACCCTTGGGGCAGTTGGTGGCCATTACGGGCTTGTCGGGGTCGGGGAAATCCACCCTCATGAGCGAGTGCTTAGAACCCCTACTACGGCAGTGGCTGCAGATCAGCATTGGGGGCTACGGTCGGCGAAAAAAAGACGTGACTCCCAAGGTTCTCCCCCTACCGCCCGAAATTCAGGCCGTTGAGGGGCTAGAGGCCATTGAACGCATGATTGTGGTGGATCAAAGCCCCATTGGCAAAAGTAGTCGCTCCAACCCTGCCACCTACACCGGCCTGTTTGATAGCATCCGTGCGATTTTTAGTAGCACGCTAGAGGCCAAAAAACGAGGCCTTGCCCCAGGGGCGTTTAGTTTTAACGTCAAGGGTGGGCGGTGCGAAGCCTGCCAAGGCACGGGCGAACAAGTGGTGAGTTTGGGCATGTTGCCCGATACCAGTATGCCGTGTGATGTGTGCCATGGCCAACGCTACAAGCCCGAGGTGTTGGCCGTGCAGTATCGTGGGGTGAGTATTGCCGAGGTGTTGGCCATGCCCATTGAGGCCGCCTGCACCGTGTTTGAAGATCACGCTGGCCTGCACGAAAAACTACAGTTGTTGTGCGAGGTCGGCTTGGGCTACCTGCGGTTGGGGCAATCCTCTGCCACGCTTTCGGGGGGCGAGGCTCAACGCCTAAAGCTCGCCACAGAGCTGATGCGAAAATCCAACACGCCCACCGTGTATCTGTTGGATGAACCCAGTGTGGGCTTGCACTGGCACGATTTAGAGCTACTGTTGACGCTGTTTAACAAACTCGTTGATGCAGGGCATACGGTGGTGTTTATTGAACACAACTTAGATTTAATTGCGGCCTGCGATACCCTGATTGACCTTGGCCCCTACGGTGGGCAGGCAGGCGGGCAGATTGTCGCCACAGGCTCGGTGGCGGAACTGGCCCAGCACCCCGCCAGTTTAACGGGTCGGTATTTACAGCGGTATCTGTA
>JBJTUB010000160.1:0-9128 GCA_046080465.1 Vampirovibrionales bacterium
TCAACTAAGCTCGCTTGCTTTGAAAACAGGAGGGCTTTTTCTCGGAGATCTAAACTGTAAGCCATGGTAGTTGTTCCTTTCAATAAAACAGTCACTCTGTATAGTCTACCACGATTCAAAAATATTTCAAAATACTATATAGTATTTTGAAAAGGGTTTGTCGAAGGTTCTAAGCCCCTCGTTTTGCATTGCCCTACGGGCAATCTTGAGAGGCCGTTCCTCCCTCTCAAACTCTCCCCCCCTAAATCATTCTAGGGGCTTCGCCCCTAGATACCCCAATATTGAACTTACCTTAGCATAAAGCGATTTAACTACATGCCTTTGTTTAAAATCCCTAAGTTAAAATGGAGTTTTAAGATCTTAAAGGCTGTAACGTTTAGGGTTTCATTACGAAGGCGAACGCCCCTAGCGAGTTAGTTTACACAAGGAGTCAAGAAAGGAGGATTTTCAAGGAAAGACGAACGGCTTGGAGGGCGTGTAGGTAAACTACAGTGCCGACAAACGGCTTGGCTTGACACAGGAAATACCCTTTATGGGCTTCTTGTGTAAGCTAACTAATGACCATGGAGCGTAACTGGGGGCTAGCCTCCATCATCGCATGAACCTCGGCTTCTGCCAATAGCTTTGTCGTCTCCACAGGAGGCAACCCTTTTGCTGCTAGCAAGGTGTTTATTTTCTCCACATCGCCTTCAAAAATACGATCCACAAACAAGGTGCCGCTCAAGTGATCCATCTCATGCTGAATGGCACGAGTCAACAACGGTTGATCTTCTACGTTGGTGGTGAGTTCTTGCGATTTACCCAGTAAATCGGTGTAACGCAGGGTAATGTGACTGTAACGAGGCACTTCTGTAAATACATCAGGGAAGCTCAAACACCCCTCATAACTCATACAGGCTCCGCTATGAGCCACAATCGTAGGATTAATACACACCATGCTGGGTAGCTTGTTGCCCGCAGTCGAACAATCTAAGATAAACAACTGCCAAGGCTTGCTCACTTGCGGTGCTGCTAAACCCACGCCATTACTTCTGTACATGGTATCAAACATATCTTGCACAAAGCGTCGCAGGTTGGCATCCCACACGGTAATGGGCTGGGCGGGGGTGCGTAGGGCTTCATGCCCGTAAGTGACAATTTTAAGTTTCGCCATCGTATTCAACCTTGTTACTTATTATCGGGTGAGAGTTGTAGCTCCTCGGTAAAGCCTAAACCTTGCATCAGTTTATAAGCCTCTTGCCCCATTTCTGTACGAGATTGTGATTTAATCACCGCCAGTAAATCGCCCAAGGCTTCACGTTCTTTACCAAGCTTAATTTTAATGGTGGCCGAATCCATAAACGCCAAATCTCGTAGTTTGGCAAACTCTAGGGCTAAGCGTTTTTCAAACTGGGCTTGAATACGTCCGCTGGGTACACGACCTAACAGTTGAAACAGCTCGATGTGAAGCTCGGTTGCATCCACTAACCACGGACGCAGTTGCGTCATTTTGGCGTTGGCCTCCACCCATTGCTTTTTCTCCATGAGTGTTTCAACGGCCAGCAACTGATTCATGGCATATTTCAACCCAAGCTTGTTATTGGGGTTATCGACCAGTTTAAGCTGGGGCAGCAGCGGATTATCGTAACTGGTTTGTAGTTCTGGAATCGATTCAAAATCGGCCTGAGGGAGTTCAATTTGCGTACTACGCACAGGTGCTTCGTTGGCTGAAGGCTTTGGCGCCGCAGGAGCCGAAGGAGCTTGCAAGCCTTCTAAAGACGACGCTTGTTTTGGGGCGGGCTTAGCAAAAATCTGTTTTAACGACGAGCCAAACTGCCCGATAGGCGTCCCTTGAGTTTCGGCGTGTAAGGGGGAGGCCATCAACAAGCCCGACCCCACAATCCCTAGCATCAAATAAACAAAGGAGACAAAAGAGCGAGAAGAACGAAAAGAAGAAAACATCACTGGGTAAGGCCTCGTGGTTAAAAACAACTCAAACGGTACTAAGTTGAGTACCGTTTGAGTGTAACAAAAAAGGGAGATGCAACAATTAAGTTTAGAAGATTTCGGAAAAAGTTTCAGGCGAGTCGATAACGAGGCGTTGACGATATTGAATTGAGGCGTGTACATAGACGTACATAACGAGATTCGATATCAAAACAACGAAGTTAGCGACCGCATCAAACCTTTTTCTGCACACCCTTAACTATTAGCAACCAAAATCGAACCAGGCTTATTAGGAGCGGCATAGCCTGTGGTCTTCTCGCGGATACGAGCCGATTTACCCATACGCTCACGCAAGTAGTACAGTTTTGCACGACGCACTTTACCACGACGCAACACTTTTACACTTTCTACACGGGGGCTATGTAAAAAGAAGGTACGTTCAACACTCACGCCTTGGAATACTTTACGCACTTTAAAGGTGGTGTTCACGCCACCGCCACGAAGGGCAATAACCACACCTTCAAAGGCTTGAATACGTTCTTTGTTGCCTTCAACAATCTTAACGTTTACTTTAACCGTATCGCCAGGAAAAAGTTTAGGGCGGTTTGCTTGCAAGTACTCTTGCTCAATTTGTTGGATTAAAGGATGCGACATAACGAATCATTTTTCTATCAGGTTGGCATCGCACCCAGCACAAAGGCCTATACTGCACCTAGGGCGGGTGATACTCGAAATAAATAGCAGTAGCGAAGCACTTATAGGCTACCGCTCGAATACAGAGACCTTTAATATATAGTTAAATCCTTATTTTTCCAAACATTCTTATATTCTTTCGTTCAGCAAACTCAAGCGGGGGGCAACGGGGGCTGACGCCCCCGTTCATAACTCGAGGGGGGGGAGTTTGAGAGGGAGGAACGGCCTCTCAAGATTGCCCGTAGGGCAATGCGAAACAAGAGACTGAGAACACTCGACAAACTCCTTTGCAGAAGTTTCTATAATAAGAGTTCTTTTAGATTTGGACAACTTTTTTAAAAAAACAGCTTTTAGTTAATACTCTCAAAAACACCTAGCACCAACAACAGCAGTGATGGGTTTAATGCCCTTGTAGAGGCTAACGTTACAGGTAAATGGTGGCGTTGAGCGTTTACTTTTGTTTTTAATGTTACGATGTTTAAACACACATGAGAGAGTGACCCACCCATGATGATGAATCGTATGGATGCAACCGGTCCCATTGCTGCCACGTATGATTTGCACCGATTGAACCAACGTCCAGCCCCAGCACCCCCCAAATCTGTATCTGTGGTTCCGCCTGCGTTTGCCCCTAGCCAAGAAGTCGTTCCGCCAACGCCGATGGTTTACACACAACCTACCATACCTCTAATAGAAGCTTTTCATATCATGACAAGTACGGGTATTTATACGCCTCCTCGTCAATCAACGGGAAGTATTTTTAGCTCCATGGCGGCTCCCAGTGGGTTTAAGTTTGCCTCGAACGAGTTAATGTCAGAGCAAGCCAAACGGCTTGGCTACGAACACGGTGGCAGTTTTGTGGCCAGTAGCAGTGGGCTACCGAGTGACATTGGGTAGTGCTTTGCCAGTCTTCTTTCTTGAGTGGTTTGCTCACTAAAATAACAGCCTCAAGCCCTCGCCTATGATCAGGCGAGGGCTTGAGGCAACAGAGAAAATGCAAAGAAGAAAGAGACACACTTCTTTAGAAAACTCTAAAAAAGACCCCATTCTGGCGTGCAATAAAGCGTTGAAAGCTGGTTGCGTAAACCTTTCAAAGGCTCTTCCTTAGGTTTATTCATGGGGGCGAATGCCCTCCCTCTCCTCAACACTCTCCCACACAAGAACGAAGTATCGACTTACCGTTTGACGCAACCCACTCAACACCCCTCATCGCACACCCGAAAGGGTTCAGCGCACGCCCGAATGGGCTTTAGGTAAAGCGTTTTTCGGGGGATGGGTGTCTGCCTGTTCGTGTTTTAACGCTTGTAGTTGAGATTCTAACTGCTGTACTTTCTCAAGTTGGCTAGCGTTGAGGGTCGTCATTGTCCATGGAATTAAGGCCGCCAACAACGTGACTACGACAATAAAAAAGCCTGTAATCACAACCGTCATCATGAGCGTGTGGTGTTGTGTAATTTTCTTAGCCGAATCTTCAAGACGTTCTTCCGCGTTCTTACCCGCTTTTTCTAATAACTCTCGGGTACGAGTTAAAAAGTTTTGTTCAATCTGATCAAACCGTTGTTCGGTAGAATCTTCAAGCTCAAGCTGAAAAGCAATCAAGGGTTCCAAAGCGGCTTCGAGTCGTTGCACACGATCTTCTAAAGAGAGGGACGAGTTATTTTCGATAGCCATTGAATGAGAAACCTTCAAAAATGCGGTCAAACTTTAAATTAAACTGAATACGGTGTTCGTCATGAACGTAGGCAGAAGCCTCTTCAGAAACCAGATTTACCGTTTCATAGCTTCGCCCTGTCAACTGTTGATAGGCATCCAGCAAGCGTTTTCTTAGTTGGCGTCGGGTTTGGATGCGTGAAGACGAGGTAGTCATGCGTTTTAAGCCTTTCTGTAACACAAACCTTTATTATAGTAGCATAGCACTACAAGCACCTAGTTTCAAGTAGATTCGCACCTGTTGCCCCAAAAAACAAATACTCCCACACAAGAACGCAACATCTGCTGGCCGTCTGACGCAAATAACATTCAACCCCTCATCGCAGAGGCCGAATGGCCTTCATTGCACGCCCGAACGGCTTTAGATGAAGGGTTTTTCGGCGGTGATACAGACCACCGTCCCAAAGCCAAAGGTGCGAACCTGAATACGATGCAACCCTGCATCGGCACACACCTGTTGTAACTGGGCGGGGGTGTAAAAGGCATCGGTGCTGGCCTGCAAATACTGGTAACTTTGCTGACTCCCTGCCAACAACCGCCCAAACAAGGGCATCACATGCTTAAAGTAAAACCCAAAGCCCGGCAAACGGGGGTTGGGGATGGTATCCATGATGGCCACCACACCCCCCACCCGCACGACTTTGGCCAATTCCGCCACGGCGGTTTCAATGCTGGCCACGTTGCGTAAGCCAAAGGCCACCACGGCCGCATCAAAACTAGCGGGGTCAAAGGGTAAGGCCATCGCATCGCCCTGCACCAACGTGACTCGAGGTTCTTTAGCAGTAGGGTAGCGTTGGTGAGCAACGGCCAACATTTCTTGCGAAAAATCCAGCCCCGTCACTCGGCCTTCTGGCCCTACCTGCGGTAGCAAATAGCGAATGAGGTCGCCCGTACCCGTACAGACATCCAAGGCATGATGCCCCGTTTGCAACTTCAACGATCGGCACAGCTGAGACTTCCAAAAGCGGTGCATCCCAAAGGAAATACAATCGTTGAGTAAATCGTATCGCCGTGCAATGGTGTTAAACAGCTGTTGCACAAACTGAGGTTTTTCGGTGGTGGGGGGCAAAGAATTCGCCGTCATGGTTGCTCCGTTGGTAACTACGCCTTTAGCCACGCAAGGGCTTCGGCCAAAATACTGGTATGATCAATGTCGTATAACTTAAACAGCTCATCGCCCTTGCCCGATTGGCCAAACTTATCTTGCACGCCTAAACGCTTGAGGGGGGTGGGTAGGTGTTCGCTTAAAGTTTCAGCTACGACACCGCCTAAACCGCCGATGACGTTGTGGCTTTCTACCGTCATCACTTTCCCTGTTTTACGAGCCGAAGCGAGTAGGGTTTCCGTATCAAAGGGCTTAATAAAGCTGGCGTTCAAAACCTCGGCCTCGATGCCGTGCTGTTCGCTCAAGTGCTTGGCCGCTAGCAGGGCATGGTAGACACATTCCCCCGTGGCAACGATGGTTAAGGCCGTGCCTTCACGCTCAACTCGCAGTTTATAAGGAGTCAGCTCAAAGGTGGCAGGGTTGTGAATCACAGGCGTGTTAGGGCGAACCAAGCGAATGTACATGGGGGCGTCGGTTTCGGCGGCCCAACGGATGATGGCCTCGGTCTCTGTGGCATCGGAAGGGACAATCACCTGCATGTTGGGTATCACTCGCATGAGGGCAATATCTTCAATAGATTGGTGGCTGGCACCATCTTCACCCAAGCTCAATCCGCTGTGGGTGGGGCAGATTTTGACGTTCAGGTTAGAATAGGCCACCGTGTTACGCACGGGTTCCCATGCCTTGCCCGAGGCGAACATGGCAAAGGTGGAAAGAAAGGGAATCTTGCCTACGCAGGCCAACCCGGCAGCGGTGTTGACTAAATCTTGTTCGGCGATGCCTTGGTTAAAAAAGCGTTCGGGGAACTTTTCGGCGAAAAACTGGGTTTGTGTGGAGCAGGCCAAATCGGCATCTAGCACTACTACGTTGGGGTTGGTTTCACCAAGGCTGGCCAAGGTTTTACCAAAGGTCACACGGGGAGCCACCAAGGTGGGGTTTTCTAAATCGATGGTCATATCGGTCGCTAAGCTGGCGGATTGTACTGGGGCGGCCATCACGGCATCTCCTTAAATGTGGGCGAAACACTTGATACGGTCGCTAACGGTGTCGTTTTGATGGCGAATTTCGTTATGTACGTCACTGTACACGCCTCAATTCACCATCTGCAACTCCTTGTTATCAACTCGTCTGAAGTGTTTCTTACAAGGTCAATAAACTAATTTTAGTTAAATAATAACTCTATTGCATGGGTTCGTTAGCCCTCGGTTGCGACACCCAATTCACGCATGGCATCAATAAACTGTTGCTTGTTGGGGGCTTTACCGTGCCACCCTGCTTGGTTTTCCATAAAGCTAACGCCTTTGCCCTTCACGGTGTTGTTAATAATCACGGTGGGCTTATCACTGGTGCTGGCGTAGGCATCGGCCTGATCAAACGCTTTTGCCAACACGTCAAAATCGTGACCGTCAATCTCAATCACATTCCAGCCAAAGGCAGCAAACTTAGGAGCCATCTCGCCCAAGGCTTTGACGCTTTCGGTACTGCCATCAATTTGCAGACGGTTGCGATCCACAATCGCCGTTAAGCGATTCACCTTGTGGTGGGCGGCACTCATGACGGCTTCCCACGTGTTGCCCTCTTGGCATTCGCCATCGCCTAAAACGCACCACACACGGGCGGGGTTGTTATCCAAACGCAAGCCCAAGGCCATCCCCACGGCAACGGATAAACCTTGCCCTAACGAGCCTGTCGAGACATCCACACCACTAATGTATTTGGAAGCAGGGTGGCCTTGTAGGTTGCTGTTGCACTGACGCAACGTCGCTTTTTCTGCTAGGGGGATGTAGCCTAGCTCCATCAGCACAGCATAGAGGGCGGGGGCGGCATGCCCTTTAGAGAGTACAAAACGATCACGATTCGGGTGATTCGGTTGGGTGGCATCGTGCTGCATGCGTGTGAGCCACAAGGAGGCGAGAATATCCATGCAACTAAACGAGGAACCAGGGTGGCCACTTTGAGCTAGGTAAATCATCTCTAAGGCCAAGGCACGCAGGCGTTGAGCGGTGGCTTCCAGCTCGGGCTTGGTGAGTGTTCTAGGGTAAGAAAAAGCAAGTGCAGTGGAGGCGGTCATCATGGTGGGAACCCCTTTAATTCAATGTTGAGAAAAACAATTTCAAACAACGTTCAGTGTTTATTAGTTAGTGTAGCCGAAACAAACCGCAACTTCAAACGTAACTTTTTCTAACACGCCCCTGTCCTTCAAGCACCTTCTACCCGATAACCTCGATAGCCTTTTATAGAAACCTCTACAAAGGGATGCGTTCGCCCTCGCACTGAAGCACCGAACAGCCGAAACATAAAAAGCTAAAAAATGGGGTTTATAGGGGCGAAGCCCCTATAAATAAACGAGGGGGGAGAGTTTGAGAGGGAGGAACGGCCTCTCAATATTGCCCGTAGGGCAATGCGAAACGATAAGCTTAGAGACCTCGATAAACCCTTTTACACAAGCTTCTATATCCACCGAGAAAGACAACCACACCCGCCATGCTCAATAACCCACAAGATATTTTGTTCAGCCTACAATCATTTTTTAGACGCAACAACCCCATTGAGGCCAGCATCGCCCAAATACAGTCGGCGATTCAGTTTGTGCTGGATCTCCCGAGTCATAAAAAGTTGTTGAAGTTTCGCAGCCTGTTGTATATGGAGCAGTTGCAATCGATAGAACGCAACCTGAAAAACGGAGAAGTTTCGCCCAAAGGCGATAAGGTCGATCGGTTTTATTAAGCGAATCTCCCGCTTATTGCGAAAACACAAAGAGGCGGGCTTTCATTCTGTACTATTATCAGTTGAGTTAGTTTTATTTGTTAGCCCCCCTTGATTTAAAGCAACCCACCCCCTGATGATGAACGCCTCCTACTCCCTTGCCCCGCTAACCACGCAGGCCGTTACCGTTGTTTGGTTACGCCAGTGTTTTCGGTTAAACGAGAACCCCCTTTATCACCATGCCCACCAACTGGGCTTGCCTGTGGTGATTGTCACCATCCACGCCCCGCACGATAGCCACGCCCCCGATTGGCAACTGGGCGAAGCGGCTCAAGGCTGGTTGCACGCCACGCTGCACGCCCATGCTCAACAGCTGGAAGCAACCTATCAGCAACCGCTATTAACCCTCAAGGCAAGCACCGCCGTTGAGGCATTGACGCAACTAAAGCAGGCCCTGCCCAACCTAACACATCTCATTACCGATGAACGGTGGGAACCCCACGCCAAACAGCAACAAACCCACGTTGCCCAGTGGGCAAGTGACGCTGGCGTCAACTTCCACGTACACAACACCAGTGTATTACAACACCCCGCCCAACGTAAAAACAAGCAGGGCAACCCGTTTCAAGTATTTACGCCGTTTTGGAAGCATAGCTTGCCCTTACTGCACGAGGAAGCCACGGCTCCTATTTCGCCCCCTACCAGCTTGCCTCGTTTGAATGAGGTAGCCACCTTGGCCGAGCTGTTAGAGGTGTTGCCTTGTGCCGTAACGCTAGAGGCATTGGGGTACCGCCCCCGCTTGCCGTGGTACCCCGCCCTCATGAGCCATTGGCAGGCGGGCGAAGCAGGAGCCGAAGCCTTGCTACAACAGTTTTTAGCCCACGCCGTGCATGGCTATAAAGAGGATAGAAACGTGCCAAGTGTGGCAGGTACCTCGAAGCTATCGCCCTATTTGCAGGTGGGGGCCATTAGCCCGTGGCGGGTGTTT
>JBJTUB010000161.1:0-1245 GCA_046080465.1 Vampirovibrionales bacterium
CTTTGTACTGGCTTGCATCCATGGAACCTCGTAATTGATCGCAACTCTTCCATAACGAAGCGTAAAGTTCAGATTTTTTTAAAGCCATTGAGTACTCCTTTTTGGAAATGCTTAGTCTCATCATTAGGCAGATTGATTAACAAGCTATGTTCTTCACAACGGTAAGAGTTTTACAAACAAAAACAAAGGTATTCTAACACAAAGATAGTAAGAGTCACCTTGTGAAGGTACGGGCTTGTTTGCTATACTAGAGCCATCCGCCCCTCGCCCACCCCCACGCCCAACGAGAGAATCTAACCCCATGCTCCAACCGATGGATGCCCCCTACCCACTGTTTACCCACGCCCCCGATACCCACACATGGACGCTTGCCAACAGCGAAAGCCTCCCGAAGCTGGCCTCGCTGTGTGGTAGTATTAGCCCTGCTCTTTCTACCCACTGGATGATGCAAACCCTCAATGCCATGCCCCACGCCGAAGCCTCCTCTGCCTTGGGGGTGGATCCGAACATGCTGGTTCACTACCTTTACGATGTGCAGGCCAACACCCCCACCGAAGCCTTGCTGGCCTTAAACATCTTCGCTTTGCAAGAGCAAGCGTTTCGGCTACACAAACGACTCGCCACAGCCACCCACCTAGAGACGATTCAGGGTTACACCAACTGCGTTAGTAAACTGAGTAGTGCCATGGCCAAACAGGCCGAAGCCCTTGCTAAAATTAAGAGCAAAGCGGGGAATACCTTTTTACAGCAAGTGAATGTGAATGAAGGTGGTCAGGCCGTGGTGCATCAAGGCTAAAAAAGATAGAGAGAGGTAGATAGAGAGAGAGTGTGTGTGTAGCGTCATGAAAGCAGAAAAAACAGAAACCTTACCCCTTGCCCCGAGTTTTCAGCCGTGTGGGGCAAGCAGCAAGCGTACAGGCTTGCCGTGTCAACAGCCTGCCATGGCGAATGGGCGGTGTCGGTTGCATGGAGGCAAATCCACAGGGGCGAAAACCGCCGAGGGCAAGCAACGCCAACGAGAGGCCAGCCTTAAGACGGGTCGCTACACTCAAGACACCCTCGAAGAACGTCGGCGGGTACGAGCGTTACTTCAACACTGCCAAACCCTGCTGGATTGCTTGGAATCCGATGAACTTTAGCAACTTTAGCAACTTTTGCATTAGCACGAGTCTGATTTTGATTTTTATCTTGGGGGCGTTTGTAAAGAAAATCGCTATTTTTTTAGAACCTCTCATCTCTGTCCAT
>JBJTUB010000162.1:0-4752 GCA_046080465.1 Vampirovibrionales bacterium
GAGCTAGGGGCTGGGGGAGGGGTGTGGTAGGTATCCGTAATGAGGCTTTCCATCATGGCGGTACTTTCTGCAAAGAGAGGGGCGAATCAACGGTTGTTAGACATTTTTTCGAGAGTATTAACTAAAAGCTGTTTTAAAAAAAGTCTTCTAAACCTAGACTAACTCTTTTTAAGTTGTTAAACATCAGTAGAATTACTAATAAAAACAGGTGTATCTAGGGGCGAAGCCCCTAGAATAACTCAGGGGGGAGAGTTGTAGAGAGGGAGGAACGGCCTCTCTACATTGCCCAACGGGCAATACAAAACAACAAACGTGGGAATACGCTATTTAAGTTTTTAACTGGTATCACCACTTGACTCAACCAACGCTCGGTGCTTCATTGCAAGGCCGAACGGCCTTCATCGCACGCCCGAATGGACCTATTGCATATCGATGCTTGAAACCGCCTGAACACGAATATCGGGGATGAGTTCGCTATAGGCCATCACCTGCACTAAGGGCAAATGCCTATCCAGCAGTTGATACAAAGGCAAGCGAATCGTCGGCGAACAAAGAACGACGGCCTGCTTGTTATAATGTTGCTGTACCAAGCGTAGGGCATCGCTCACGGCTTCAATCAGCTGTTGTACCTGTACAGGGTTGAGCAGGAACATCGCCCCCATCTCCGTGCGTTGCAGACTTTCACTTAACACGCCTTCCCACTCGTTAGAAAGGGTGACGGCCAGCATGTTCTTATCTTTATCGCTAGAGGCAATGCAAATCTGACGACCCAAGGCGGCACGTAACCGCTCTGAAAGCACATCGGGTTCACGGCTAAAACGGGCATAATCGCTTAGGCGTTCAAAAATAAACTGAATATCTTTAATCGATACTTTTTCCCGAATGAGGTTGACAAAAATCTTGCGTAAATCGTTGGGGGTCAGCATGGCAGGCACCAGCTCTTGCACCACACTGGGGTCGCTTTGTCGCATCAATTCCATCAGCTTCAGTACGTCAATTTTGGTCATCACCTCTTCAACATACTTAATGACAATTTCCTGCAAGTGGGCAATCACAGCATCGGTAGGTTCAACGGCGGCGTTTTGTAAAGGGGCGGGTAAATCTTGAGGCTCTAACCAGTAGGCGGTTTGATTGTAGGTAGGATCCACATCCTGCACCACATTCTCGGGTACGGGTAGGTTCATGGCTTCAAAATAGTTGGCTAAAATCATAAATCGCCCTGGATACACTCGCCCAGTCGCCACAGGGTTCCCCCGAATAGAAAGCAAATACTCAAAAGGTTCCAGCGTCATGCTATCCATAATACGAATATTAGGCAGAATAAATCCAAGCTCATCGGTAAGCCTTGCCCGTAAACCCGCAATTTTACCTAGCAGTTGGCCATCTTGTTCGGGGTCGGCAATGGCCAGTAGGTTGCCCCCCACCTGTAGGCTCAAGGCATCCACGCCCATACGCTCGTACATGCGGTTAGGGTCAATCATTTGCGCCATATTTTCCTGCACTTCTTGCAGTTCGCCCACCTGTTGTTGTACATCTTGCGTTAAAAACACACTCACTGACACACCTAAAACAAGGATGGCCATTGCTAAAAATGCCCACCACGGTAAGCCCGTCATCGGGCCAGTGACGGCAATCAGTAACATAAAGCCCGCCGCAAAAATCAAGCCGTAGGGCTTCCCTTGCAATTGAGTCAACACATCTTTGGCCAAGCTATCGTTTACAGAAGTCGTCCGTGTCATGGTTAAGCCAATAGCCACCGATTGCAGCAAGGAAGGCAACTGCTCCGAAAGGCCTTCGCCAATCGTGAGGATGGTATATTTGCTCAAGGCTTCGCTAATGGGCAACCCTTTGATGGCTACCCCAATAGCCAAACCCGCCACAATGTTAATGGCGACAATAATAATGGCGGCAATCGAATCCCCTTTAACAAACTTCATCGCCCCATCCATCGACCCCAACAAGGCACTTTCCCGTTGCAATTCTTCTCGCTTGGCCTTGGCTTCATCGGGGCCAATCAGGCCAGCGTTTAAATCGCTGTCAATGGTCATTTGCTTACCAGGCATGGCATCCAGTGCGAATCTCGCCCCTACCTCGGCCACACGCTCAGAGCCTTTGGTAATTACCATAAACTGCACCACGGTAATAATCAGGTAGATAATAATCCCTACCAGCATGTTGCCCCCCGTCACAAAGTGACCGAAGGCTTCAATCATTTCCCCAGCCTCGCCGTGGCTCAAAATCTCTCGGGTGGCGGCAATCCCCAACCCCAAACGGAAGAGGGTCGACATCAAAATAATCGAGGGATAGGCCGCAATATCCGTCGGTTTTTTAACGTACAAGCTCATCATGAGGAGGACGATGCCCAAGCCCACGTTCAAGCTAATACAAGCATCTAAAAACCAGTGGGGAAGGGGTACAAGAATGATGGCGATAATAATCAATAGCCCCACCCCCAAAAGCAGTTCGCTTACGGGGGGAAGAGCAAAGCTTGTTCCGCCTGGGGCAGCCATCATCATCATCATGGGGAACGAGGGGGGTCTTTCTTATCGAGGGAAGGTGGAGAGTAAGTGAAGAGTAAGCTGGAGGGCAAGTAGAGGGAAGTAAAAGACGAAGGCGACACCACTAAGGCAAATACAACTCATCTAACACACTGGCATCAGGCAGTGCATCCTCGTGGTACACGGCATCGGCCATGGTTTCTTGGGCCTCTTGGGCTTCTAACGCTTGCCAATGGGGGCTTGTGGCGTAATCGAGCGGTGGAGAAGGCGTTTCACTTGGCATGGGCAAGGGCGGAGCCGTAATGAGCTTCTGCAACTGGCTAAGTTGCGTGCTAAAGCTGGCATCAATTTGCCCGCCTGTACTTTCTAAAATGCAACTACCTACCTCCACGGCATCATCAGGCTGAACAAAAAACTCTCGTTCTAGGCCTTCCTCTTGCAACTGTTCTAGATGGCGACGCACATACCGTGCCTCGCTGGAATGCACTTTAATAAGCACCTGCTTTTGAGTACGATCCATCTTCTGTAGCACGCCCTCAATTTGTGCCATTACCAAGCTAGGGTCGAGCGTGGCCTCTACCTTCATAATACGGCGTGCCACCGCTAAGGCCAAGCTCGTCACAAAGGGGGCTGCCGAGGCCAAGGCTTCGGCACGGGCGGTTTGTACGCTTTCAAACAAGTCCCAAAAGGCATCGGTGTTTTCACGAAAATCGGCTTGAGCTTGGGCTAAGCCTTGTTCAAGCCCTTGTTGATAGCCCGCTTGAAAGCCTTGTTCTTGGGCTTGCTGGCGTATCCACTCCGCTTCTTGATAAGCCGATTCGATCAGCAAGGTATCTTCATAACGTCGCCACTGGCGTGGGCTTTGTCGCCGTTCGGGGAGTTCGCCTGCCTCCACGGCTTCGGCGGTCCAAACGAGTTGCGAAAGAAAGGCCTCTTCATCGTCGCCAAAGGTATCGTGCGGAGCGTGGTAAGCGTGCTGTTCTTCTGGTGGCGGGGCTAGATAAGAGGCTTGTTCGGCTGGGGTGGGCGGCATCAACGGGGGGGCGTTCCCCTGTGATTGTGCAGATCCAGTGAGCCCTCCACCCATAGGGGATGACGGCAAACGGAGGCCATGTTGATGTTTTTTAACCAAGGCCATACAGTCAAACTCTCTGTTATCAACTCGATAGCTTTACTAGTATACCAACAGAATGACGTTTCTAAAGCCTTTGCTAATAAATCTACAACATTTAGTTTAAGGCCATTCGGCCTAGGCGATGAGGGGGTGAGGGATTCCAGCAAACAGCCCCTAGATAGTATCGTCACGGGGTCAAGAATGGAGGAAGTTCAAGGAAAAACAAACGGCTTTTAAGGCGTGTACACAGAAGTACATAACGAAAAAACGGATTGTTTTGACACAGAAATTACCCATTATGGGCCTTGTGACGACACTATCTAGTTTATCGATTGCATCCCGTGCTTACGAGCCAACTGTTGTATGCGACGCTCTTCCAAGGGGTGAGACCTCAAAAACTCGGCTTGCTTGGCTCCGCCACTGGCTTTTTTCATAATTTGGAAGGATTCCATACTGGCCTCTGGGCGAAACCCTGCTTTGGCAAAGAATTGAAAGCCTAAATCATCCGCCTGATATTCTTGGCTACGGGTGTACTTTAGCGTCAGCATTTGCGCACCTAATTCGGCACCCACCCCTACTAACTGGCTAGAGGCCGTGTTGGCCACAATGCTGCTCAAAAGACTTAACCCTGTCGATACCGTACCACGCTTCACCCCATGCCCTGCACGAATATGCCCCAGCTCATGCCCAATAACAAAGGCACGCCGATCATCCGTCCCCAGCAAATCCCACAGTTTGGTGTACATGACAATGTTGTAACCATCGGTGTAGGCGTTAATGGTATCCGATTGTTTGAGAGTCATGGTACCAATTTTTTTACGGTCGATACCGTTGGCGGTGCAAAGCCGTTGTAGCAGTTGTTCTGCTGTGGCCGATTTTGCAGCCGTGGTGGTGGTAAATACAGGCGAAAACAGGGCTAATGAAACCAGCATGCACGCCGTAGTAAGCATTGATAAACGAATACGAGACACAAACAAACGAACCATCATTTAATCACATCCTTTATAGGATTCACCTAAAAAACAACGCTTATATAGTATTTTAAATAATTTACGACTCTTTTCCAAAGATGTGTTGAATGGCTTCGTAGAAGGCTAGCCCTAAACGTATTCCATTGGTTACAACCCGCTTGAGCACCGC
>JBJTUB010000163.1:0-5035 GCA_046080465.1 Vampirovibrionales bacterium
CTTGTAACGTCGTTGATACATACAAACGTTGCAAGCAGAACAGCTTAACCGCTGATTTACTTGTAACGCAAGAGGGAGGGACAGACAAATCATTTATGGCGATGTAGCCTTCTAAGCCTCCTTTTGAAAATACGCCCCAAACGACGGTGTTCGGTAGTTTCAGCTGTTGTCGCCATGCTTTGCAGGATAAATACGAGGTGACGTAGGATTCTAATCCTGCGGATGAAAAATAATCTCCATAAGATTCTTTGAACAAAATTATTGACATTTGAGATAGCTGGGATATGTTTCTTGTTGTTAGTTTTGAAAGTTTCATATAAGACTTCCTCAAAAATGTAAATGTTTATGATTCCTCCAAGATAGAATACCACAAAAAATAGGCATAAACCCTTGCTTCAAGAACGTGCTTTAGGTATCCTTTGTGATATATGAACATCTGTAAATTATCAAACCTTGGAAAGTGTGTGTGCCGTGATGGTGGTTCAAGTACAAACGGCGTGCATTCACGGGATTGATGCCCAGTGCGTGACCGTGGAAGTGGATCGAGTGGGGGGCTTGCCCGATATTCGTATCATTGGCCTGCCTGATTTAATGGTCAACGAAAGTAAAGATAGGCTCCGTTCAGCCATTAAAAACAGTGGGTTTGAGTTTCCTCCCTGCAAGCTGGTGGTCAACCTTGCCCCAGCCGATGTACGCAAGGCAGGCACAGGGATGGATCTCGCCCTAGCAGCGGGGATTCTGCGTGTGTTGGAAGCCCTACCCAACCCCGAACTGCTGGATTCTCTGCTTTTGGTGGGGGAATTGGCCTTGGATGGCACGCTACGACCGATTCAAGGCACCTTGTGTTTTGCTATTTTGGCCAAGCAACTGGGCTTACAAGGACTCATCCTCCCCGAAGCCAACTTGGCCGAAGCTCAACTGTTGGAAGGGCTAGCCCTCTACCCCCTAAAACACCTAAGCGAACTAGGGAGCTTACTGGAAGCCCCCGCCACGTTTCTCGCCCCCGCCTTGGAGGTTCCCATCGCCCAGACACGACCCAACCCCTACGGTGTGGATTTTGCCGATATTAAAGGGCAAGTCAAAGCCAAACGAGCCTTAGAGATTGCCGCCACAGGTGGGCATAACATCCTGCTTTCGGGGCCACCAGGCAGTGGGAAATCCATGTTGGCCAAGGCGTTTATGAGTATTCTGCCCCCGTTGCCTTTAGAGCATGTGTTGGAGGTGAGCCGTATTCACAGTGTGGCGGGCTTATTAAGCCCTAAAGAAGGCGTGTTGCGGTTTCCTCCCTTTCGTTCGCCCCACCATTCAGCCAGCATGGCAGGCTTAAGCGGAGGCGGTACCATCCCCAAACCTGGAGAAATTACCCTAGCCCACCGTGGCGTGCTGTTTTTAGATGAAATTGTGGAGTTTCCTCGCCCCGTGCTGGAGATTCTACGCCAACCGCTGGAAGACCGCATTATTACCATTAGCCGAGCCAACCAATCGCACACCTTCCCTGCGGATTTTCAGTTACTGGCGACGATGAACCCTTGCCCCTGTGGCTATTTAAGCGATACCCTCATTCCCTGTACCGATACCCCCCAACAAGTGGAACGCTACCGCTCAAAACTTTCTGGCCCCTTGTTGGATAGAATTGATTTACAGCTGGAAGTGCCTCGCCTGCCCGTCAACGAGCTACTGCAACAACAGCCCCAAGGCGATACCTCAGCCATGGTGGCTGAACGTGTGGCTGAAGCCCGCCACAGGCAAGCTGAACGCTATCAGGGGCTAGGGATTCAAATGAACGCCCAACTTACGCCTAGTATGGTGCGGGAACAGTGTCGGTTGAATGAGGCGGGGCAAGCCTTGCTCACCAAAGCGATGCAAACCTATCAGCTTTCGGCACGGTCGCTTGACCGTCTGTTGCGGGTGGCACGCACCATTGCCGATTTAGCCCACGCCCCCACGGTGGAAGTCGTCCACTTGGCCGAAGCCTTACAGTATCGCTCATTGCCTAATCAAGCTTCAAAGCAGGCTGTTGCAAACCGCTAACTGTTACGGTTGAGGCACTGGGGCAACCTTTACAAAGCCCAAGGCCGTAGAGACACCCCCGCCCCCAGGGATAGCCGCACTCACGACGTTGCCTTGCACCACCATTTGGCTACTGCTACCGCCATCTAGGTTCATGGCCTCGTTGCAGCCTAACTCTTTTAGGATGACTGCCATTTGCGGTAGCGTGGTACCCGGGCGTTTATCCGTAACCACCAAAACCAACTCCTTTTGAGGCGTTAACCCAATCGCCGTACGAGAGGTTCGCTCTAACTTAGGTAGGTTGCCAAAGCGTTGAGCGGGGCCATCAATAAACTCGCTTCCGTCTTTAAGTAAGTAAGGCCCCCCACCCACGGCTTGCCCCATGCTCGTCCAGTCAGGCGTACTGCGGATGCTCAATTCTACGGGTAGACCGTTTAGTAGAGGATTCAACCCCGCTTTGAGCTTATCCTTCGGGCCAAAGACGACCCAATCTTCAGTGCCAATCGGCAAGGGACCATCGGCACTGACGGCATTCAGCACGCCTTCGCTAAATCGCAACGCATAGGTTTCACTATTCGCTGGGGGCGATTGTGTTCCCCACAAACGAGTATAAAGTACCACATGCGAGCTATCCACACGAGGCTGATTAAAGGTATCAATTTGAATTTGACTGTCTTCTGCAAAGCGTAGGTTTCCTTGAATATCCACTCGCTCAAAGCGGGGCAAGCCCTTACCGTTAGGCACCCCCAAGGCCACCCGATTAAACAACGATCCACTGAGGAGTTCGCCGTCTTGAATCACCAAACCCAGCGGATACCCTAGCGTGGTGTTAAAGAAGGAAGCGTTAATGCCTGCCACGGCATTCACCTGTTGCAGGGTGGTACGCACAGGGCGTAGCCCCCGTAATTGGTTGGTGGGCAAAATGGGCATCAACCGAAACTCGCTGGCCGTGGGGTTCCAGCGTAGCACATAGGCGTACTGCACGGGAACATTGGGTAAGGCGACTCGTATTTTTTGGTACACCAAACCTTTGCCCAACGTTTGCGTGGCCATCACACTCATGGGGGGCAGGGCTGGGGTGGGCGTTGTGGTGGCTGTTGGAGTCGTTGCATCGGCCCAGACAGACATGGGTACCGCTATCGACACGAACAAGAGAATTGCTACAACAGGCATCAAACGAGCCAAGAATCTAAACCAAAGCATGAGGATGTCCTTTTAAATTATTATCATACATAAAACAAATCATTCTTAGTATAATATAAAGACAGACACTTTGCAGAGTCTTATAGAAGACTCTGAAAGAGGGTACAGTATGCTGTTCCTTCTCCCTTAGGGAGAAGGTTAGGATGAGGGAAAAACAAGCGATACCTAGGTTGGTGACATCCCTCACCCCAGCCCTCTCCCTAAGGGAGAGGGGGTAAAGCCTATTCTGCAGAGCCGTATAGAAATACACTTACCACATTATGTTTAAAAAACTACTTGCGTTCATTGCTCTTGCATGGGTTGGCTGGGGGTGTTATTGCTTAAGCCAGCCTGATCTTCAACCCGTATTTGTGAACAGTAAAAGCCCTGCACTGCTATGGCATACCGCCTCGCCCATGCAGTTGGGTACCTTAATTACCGATAGCCACGCCACGGCTCGGGTGTTGTTACGCAATCTAGGGGGGCAGCCCTTGCTCATTCACAAGGTAGAAGCCAGCTGTGGCTGCACCGTACCTACCTTACATAAAACCTTGTTGCAACCCAGCGAACATACGTGGATAGACGTCAACATCGATACCAGCCTCAAGCTCGGGGATATGAAAAAGACCCTCACCGTGTGGAGCAATGACCCTACGCATCCGCAAGAGGAACTAATCTTGCTGGCCACCGTAGTGGCGAGTAATCAGCCTAAAGTATTGCAACAAACCCACCCTGCCATCAACCCCAAAAACAGACTGGCCTTATTTGAAGGCAGTTGCCGTAGTTGCCATGTGGATAAAGGCGTGGGTAAAAGTGGGCAAGCCCTGTATTTAGCCGATTGTGGCATGTGCCATGGAGCCAAGGCTGAAGGAGGGGTAGCCCCTGCCCTAAACAAGACGAACTATAACGACCCCCTTGTGCGAGAGGCCATGAAGCGGATAATTGCCAACGGCTCACCCACCAGCCCCAGTATGCCTCCGTTCAGTAACCAGCACGGTGGCCCGTTGAGTGAGGCTCAAATAGAGTCGTTACTCAACTATTTGGCGTATCAAGCAAGCAACACACCTTAACGTTTGCAACATCTTCTAAAACTAGTGTAACGGTTTGTAACAGGCTCTTCAAGAACAAAGGTCAAGGTTCAGATATCCTTAAGTATCGTTTTTTGTAAAAAGAGACGCTACCATAAAGGATACAAACCCATGTCTGCTGATTTTCAAGCTTTGTTAAAGGGCATGCTACCCAACAACCCAAAACTAGCCAACGCCTTAATCATCGTCATGAAGGATAGCTTTAAGGTTCGTTACCTACCCCGTAATTTAATTCGCTTAATGATTAACCGTGGCCTAGAAGAAGTGCGTAAAAGCGGAGATGAGATTTTGCGTGAACCCGCCTTTGTTGAAATTATGGGCCGCCATGCCAACACCCTACGAAGCCGATTCAACAGCGAAATCGGACAACTAAACCAAGCGGGTGGTAAACGCTAATTGAGCTTATACCATTTAAAAGATTGAATAGCGACTCCCTACGCTTGTCGCCATGTGTCACCTTCGGTGACGTAGAGAGGCCGGGGCGTTCGCCCCCACAGTGAGGAGAAACAATCCCAATTCTTACGCAAGATCCTCATTGTGAAAAACCTCTCTACAACGCTCCCCCCTAGAGTATTTGAGAGTATTAGCTAAATAGCTTTAGTATTGACTCTGTGGAAATGAAACGCAATCGCTTGCTCCATATCCTTCAGTGAACGAGAGACAACCTTACCTCGCCGTTTAAATCTTGCAATCCAATGACGTAAATCGCTCCAAATCTGCTCGGCTGTATAGGTTTCGGCTTTACTTTGAACGAG
>JBJTUB010000164.1:0-5105 GCA_046080465.1 Vampirovibrionales bacterium
TCCACATTTAGGGCAGTTCATATAGCACACACTTCTCTTTCTAAACAAAAGAAAAGTATACCATCTAATTAGTTAAGTGTCTCAGTTATTCTAGGGGCTTCGCCCCTAGATACCCCTGTTTTTATTAGGGTCTGTTTGCAAATAAAATGACTGTCACTATTGAACCGTAGGGGCGGATTGCATCCGCCCGAGAGAATCACCGATGCGTTTTGTTCTACTGGGGCGGGCGTGAAGCATCACGCCCCTACATTCAATATGCTTTTTAATCATTTAATTGGTATTAACTATAACCGTCATTGCGAACGTAGTGAAGCAATCTCCTTAGCCTTATCGCTTCTGTGTAGGAGATTGCCACGCCTAACGGCTCGCAATGACGTATTTACTGAGATAGGGATGGAACTATTTGCAAACAGCTCCTATATTAAAGAGCCTTGATACACCCGATGTAGGGTATGTTTGACGGTTTCTCCTAAGCAAGAGAGCTTGGCATGTTCTACCACTGCCCAACGATGGCTAGGCGTGTGCTTAAAGGCCGTAAACGTAGGAACCCCTTGACTCGCCGCCACATGTGCCATTACAGAATCGACCCCCCATTGTTCTTGCACCCAAGCCAAACTCTCAATAATTTCTGTCCATGTATACCCTACACAACAACGTAGGTGTACTCGCCATGGGGCTAGCACCGCTTGCCAAACGGGTAGTAAGGCCTTTAAGGCATCGGCTTGTTCGGGGCTACCCCACAACCACACATCGAGCAAGGGCGGGGCATCGAGAGAGTCTGCCAAGGAGGGGGAAGCGGCTTGTAACGGCTGGGCTTGGTTAGGCAACAGGCGGGGTAGCTCTTGTTGTATCCACGCCAGCCACGCCTCGGGGGGGTAATCTTTGGCCGTATCACTGCTAAACAGGTGCAAGCCTAGCACTTTGGTGCTTGGGCTACTGGGGCGTAACGGTAATGCGGGCGTTGAAGGTGGAACGAACGCCTCACTGGGGGGCGGTACAGGGAGCCACAAGACAGGCGGTGCTGTGATATCCAACAAGGGTAGCACCTTTTTAAACAATCGGCGTAGATTTTGGGTATGATGTAAGGTTTTATCGTACACAGAGGCGTGGCCAAGCACTAGGCGTATGAGCAAAGCATCGAGGGGGTGTTTAGCCATCATGATGCGTTGCTTGGCACGCACTTGGCGAAGGCTGTTAAGCGTACGTAACGAGGGCTTCACCCCGACGACGACATCAAACAGCGTCCTCTGTAAGCGAGCCAACACGGCGGCCGTGTTAAACAGGGGATGCGTTTTATGAAAAGGGTGCAAGGTTGTTAACGCAGGATGCCCTGCCAACAACTGACACACCGCAGGCGAGGCCACTAAGGTAATTTCTGCATTGGGGTAGGCTTGCACAATATCCGTAAACACCGTGGTGAGTAACACGGCATCGCCCAAATACTGATGCCCCCAAATTAGTAGCTTCATGGCTTGGCGGGCACTCCTGTAACGGTGGTGTAGTCTGGGATATCGTTTACCACCACGGCTCCTGCTCCAACGGTACAGCCGGCCCCCACGCTTAACCCTTGCCGAATGACCGACCCCGCCCCAATAAAGCTTTTCTCGCCTACGTGGCACTGCCCTAACACCATTGCTCCTGGTGCAACAGAGGCATAATCGCCGATGATGGCTTGATGTTCTACCACGGCGTGCGTGTTGACTATCACAAACCGCCCAAGCTGGGCTTCGGTATGCACCACGCTATAGGGAAGCAACTGAACCCCTTCGCCTAAACGGGCTGTGGGCGATACCCACGCCGTTGGATGAATGACCGTGGCCAAGGCCACCCCTACGCTTTGGCAGTTATGATGAATATATTGCATGGCTAGCCGTCGGTTGTGAAACACAATCACGCCTCGCCCTGTGGGAAACTGCTCGTGAAAGGTGGCTAAATCCTGCTTGAAGACGGGTAAGGTGTGGCCTGCTAGCACACAGGTATCGGGGGGCGTTTCAGCTTCAGGGAAACTGCTACCATCCACCCAACAGCGTTGAAGCAAGCTAGGCTCGTAGGCCAAGAGGGTTTCTAAAATAACACTGGCATGGCCACCTGCTCCAAACAACAGTAAGGCCTCGCTGTTGATGGTTTCTTGCATGGCGGGGTGAATCGCAAAAGAGTGTAAGGACATGTTAGCCTGCCTTCCATGCAAGTAAAGCATCGATAATACGAGGCACGGCTTGGCCATCGCCATAAGGGTTTAAAGCACGGCTCATGGCTTGGTACGCCACCGGGTTGGCTAACAGCTCGCTAGCCTCGTGAATAATACGTTCGGCGTTGGCCCCCACCAGCTTGACGGTGCCTGCATGGACGGCTTCTGGGCGTTCGGTTTCTTCACGCAATACCAATACAGGAATCCCCAAGCTGGGGGCTTCTTCCTGCACCCCGCCTGAATCGGTGAGGATTAAACTGGCCTGCTTCATTAAGTGACAAAACGGCTCATACTCTTGCGGGGGCAGTAGCTGAATACGGGGGTGTTGGCCTAAGGTGGCTTCAATCACGGGTTTAACGTTCGGGTTAGGATGCACGGGCAAGGCCAACAGCACATCATCAAAACGGTTGACAAGGGTCAGCAGAGCCTCGCAAATGGCTTGCAAGGGTTCGCCAAAGTTTTCTCGGCGATGCACGGTGGCTAACACCAAGCGTTGATGTGGGGCTAGCGTTATGGGGCTAGCGTTTTGAGTCGTATTCAGGGTGTGAAGCAAGGCATCAATGACGGTGTTTCCCGTAACGTGAATACGATGTTCGGGGGCACCTAGGCGTTGTAGATTCTCTTTAGAAGCTTGGGTGGGGGCAAAAAACACATCGGCCACGGCATCGGTTAACACACGATTTATTTCCTCGGGGAAGGGAAAATCTTTGTTGTAGGTGCGTAAGCCTGCTTCTACGTGGCCTACAGGCACACGGGCATAATAACAGGCCAAACTGGTGGCAAAGGTGGTGCTGGTATCCCCGTGAACCAAGACGATATCGGGTTGAACATCGGCCAGTACCTGCTTCATTTCTAATAAAACGGTGCTGGTAATGTGGAATAAATCTTGGTTGGGTCGCATGATGTTGAGATCAATATCGGGGGTAATGTTAAACAGGGTCAGCACCTGATCGAGCATCTGCCGATGTTGAGCCGTAACACAAACGATGGATTGAATCTGCGGGTGAGCCTCTAGCTCTTTAATTAAAGGGGCCATTTTAATAGCTTCGGGGCGGGTGCCGAATACAGATAATACGTTGAGCATGAGCAAGATTTTCCTTGTCTTCAAAAAAGAAGCAACATAACCATCAACGAGTGTATCAAAAACATACGCTTATAGAAAGCTCTGCAAAAGGCTTTGTCGAGTGTTCTCAGTTCCTCGTTTTGCATTGCCCTACGGGCAATCTTGAGAGGCCTGGGCGTTCGCCCTCGCAATGAAACACCGAACGATAGAAGCGTAAAAAGCTAAAAAATGGGGTATCTAGGGGCGAAGCCCCTAGAATAACTCAGGGGGGAGCCTTTGAGAGGTTTTTCACAATGAGGATCTTGCGTAAGAAATAAAGATTGTTCCTCCTCGCTGTGGGGGCGAACGCCCAGGCCTCTCAAAGTCGTCTGAAAGACGACACGCAACGAGAAAGCTAAGACTGTGCGGAAAGAGAGTAATTCCACTATATGTAAAAAATCCACCTCTAGGCTAGGCAAAGCTGTGGGTCATTTGCTATACTATATAAAGTAGTATTTGTACACACGCCTCACTAAAGTATACTGTAAATTAACCCACCAGAAAGGAACGATTGCCTAGACGCTTTCATGAACCCTCACTACCGACTGTTGTTACGTTTCGTGTTTATCGTATGGAACTGAGAAACCCTATGATGATGAGTAAAGTATCTGTTCAAAAAGATGTGTGGTATGGCAGTCAGCAACATGAAGGGCAAAAAGCGAAACGCCCGCCCGCTAAAGGACGACAGCCTCATGGAAACTTAGCCAAACATTGGGAAGTGTTTACCGAAGACCTTGACGATGGTTTAGAGGAAGAACTGTTGGATGAGGATGCTCATACCATTTCAAAGATTGAATAGCGTATAGGCAATTTCTAGGAGCTTAGACTCGCAGATGAGTGCGGTGTACATAAAGGTACATAAGCTCATCGAGAATCGTAGCGACACCGAAAGTGTCAGACGCTATTTAAGATTTTAATTGGTATTAGTTGGCCATCAAGGTGGCCGTATACCCATCCGAAGCGAGGATACCCCCGCTAACGCCCAAGGTATGCGTTTTATCGTTGGTATCGATATAGGTGACCACACCCGATGAAAGCGACGCCAACACAGGCTGATGCCCTTTCAATAACCCAAAGGCTCCTTCTGTTGTGACGGCTTGCAAGGAACGAATCGGCACATTATTGAGGGTTTGTTGATCCGTGTGAAGGGTGAGAGTAAACTCGTTTTTAGTAACCATGAGGTTTGCTCCTTACGACAACACTTAAACGGCCGCAGCCAATTCTTCGGCTTTTTGAACCGCTTCTTCAATGGTACCTACCATGTAGAAGGCTTGCTCGGGCAAGTGATCGTACTTACCCGCCAACAAATCTTTAAACCCACGAATGGTATCTTCACGCTTGACGTAGACCCCAGGCTGGCCGTTAAACATTTCTGCCACATGGAAGGGTTGCGAGAGGAAGCGTTGCACCTTACGCGCACGAGCCACCACGGTACGATCTTCTTCAGAGAGTTCATCCATGCCCAAGATGGCGATAATATCTTGTAAATCTTTGTAGCGTTGCAATACGGATTGCACGCCACGAGCCACGTCGTAATGTTCATCGCCCACGACACGGGGTTGCAAGGCTTTAGAAGAGGAAGCCAAGGGATCCACCGCAGGGTAAATACCCAATTCAGCAATTTGACGAGAAAGAACCGTCGTAGCATCTAAGTGAGCAAAGGTGTTGGCGGGGGCGGGGTCGGTCAAGTCATCGGCTGGCACATACACGGCTTGAATGGAGGTAATGGAGCCATCTTTAGTAGAGGTAATACGCTCTTGAAGATCGCCCATTTCGTTGGCCAAGGTGGGCTGATACCCTACGGCCGAAGGCATA
>JBJTUB010000165.1:0-5095 GCA_046080465.1 Vampirovibrionales bacterium
GTCACCGCAGGTGACACAAGCCGACAAGCGAACCTTTATCCAGTAAAAGGAAACCCACCGATGATGAAAGTGTTAATTGTTGATGATTCCGCCGTAATGCGGAAAGTAATTATTCGTGAATTGTTGAAATGTGGCGTGGAAGCGGGCAACATTACCGAAGCAGGCGATGGCCTTGAAGGCTTAGAGGCTGCCTCGAAAGATAGTTTTAACCTGATTTTAATGGATTGGAACATGCCTGGCATGTTGGGTATTGATGTGGTGCGTAAATTGCGTGAAGTAGGCATCAGCACGCCTATTATGATGGTGACGACCGAAGGCGAGAAAACCAACGTGGTATTGGCGATTCAAGCAGGGGCAAATAACTACTTGGTGAAGCCCTTTACCCCCGAGGATTTTGCACAGAAGTTTCAGCAACTAACAGGGAGTGTGGCGTAAGCCTTGAGTTTTCCCCACACCTGCTGGGGGGGGATGCCCTCCATGCAGGGGGTGAGGGTGCCAAGGGGTACGAAGGCACAGCGTTTTTGCTCACAACCAACGCACAGGGGTGGTTCAACCTCTGTGCGCTGGTTGTCTTTGTGGGCGGGTAAGGTTTGTTGGAGTGTTTGCACGGTGGGGCTATAGCCTCCGCAATGTTCGGGGCGGGTAGACCCCATGAGGGCGAGGGTAGGCCGTTGCAGTGCCGCCGCCATGTGTAGGGGACCACTATCGCCCGTCACAATCATCGTTGCTTCTTGCAATAGGCGGGCGGTGTTAACAATGTCATCTAGCCCGCTACGGACGTGGACTCGTTGTGGGCTCAACGTACGAAGGCAGGCATGTTCGGGGGCTTCACTGGTGGAGCCGATGATAACGACACTGCCTGTGCTGGTATCTAGCCACTGTTGAATGAGGGCTTGCCAATAGGCCATCGGCCAGGTTCGGCCTTGACGATGCCCATCGTTTTGGCCAATAGGGCAACACAGGAGCCACGGTTGAGGCAGGGCTTGGCAGGCTTCAGGCAGTGGGCTGGGGAGTGTAGGTATATTAGGTAGCAGGGTGCAAGGTTTTTCTGTGAGGGTAGGGAAGACACGTTGCAGGGTGCGGAAGAAAGCATCGGTGCTGTGGGGGCCGTGGGGCTGACGCTTAGCCCATCGCCACGGAAACAGAGTACAGGCCAGCAGGAACCAACGCAGGTTGTTTTGCAAGGGAAAGAGAAACTCAAGCTTGGCTTGCCGAAGTTGTTGAATGAGTGTGTGCCAAGGTTGCCATGCGTGACGCTGGTCTTCATCAAAAGCAATGACGCTATCAACACACCCAAGAGCTTCTACAAGAGATGCCCAACGAGTATCGGTAATGTAGGTGATGGCAATGTGGGGGTAAGCCTGTTTGAGGGCTGTTGCCATAATCAGGCTGTTCATCACATCGCCCAAGCCCCCCATGCGGAGGATGCCTAAGCGTTGGAGCGTGTGTGGATTGGGGCGTTTAAACCAACGAAACATAACACCAAGCAACCCTTACTTACCTACACAAAAACGGCTAAATACCACGTCCAACGTGGCCTCGGTGGTATCCATGCCCAAGAGTTTATCCAGTTCATAGAGGGCATCGCTGAGGGGAACGGTGGCTAAATCCAGCGGGAAGGCTTCGGTTTGGAAGGTGTCTGTGGCGAGGGCAATGTGTTCGGCCATGGCGTGCATGCACTGGGCTTGACGTTGGTTGAGGCAGAGCCGGCTTTCCTGTAAGGTGCCTGTGGCCTGTTGCAGGGTGGTTTTTAACGCCTGTTGTAGGGCGTCCATGCCGTGTTGCATCACCAACGAAAGCGGAAGCCACGGGGTTGCAACGTCTTGCGGTAGTTGGTGGAGTAACTCGTTCAGATGGCTTGGATTGAGGGCATCTTGCTTGTTCAGGAGCAACACTTTGGGGGTGTGCGGGGGCAGTTGATTTAAAATAGTCGCATCAGCAGGGGGCAGGCCGTTGTGTTCCCACGCCACGGTGGCATCCACCACATAGAGTATCACATCGGCTTCTTGCCCCGCTTGCAGGCTACGTTTAATGCCTAGCTGTTCTACGGTATCGCTGGTGTGCTGGCGAATACCAGCGGTATCGACTAACGTCATGGGTAGGCCGTGGAGGGTGAAGCGTTCGCTGACAACATCACGCGTGGTACCTGCAATATCGGTAACAATGGAGCGATTGTTGGCTAGCAAGGCATTAAATAACGACGATTTACCCGCATTGGGCTGGCCTAAAATAGCGAGCTTGAGTCCTTCGCTGTAGACTTTGTGTTGCTGTGCCGATCCCGCCCACGCTAAGGCCGTTTGCCGTAGGGCTTGTAGTTGAGCCACAGTTTGCGGACGGTTGGGTTCTTCTACCTCTTCGGGGTAATCCATGGCGGCGATTAGGTTGGCTTGCACCTCCATCAACGGTTCACGCAGGGCCAATAACTGCTGACGTAAGCCTTGCGTTTTAAGGTTGTTCAGTGCCACGCTGGCTAAGGCTTCCCCTTCGGCATGCACCATATCCAAGATGCTTTCGGCTTGGGTGAGATCGAGCTTGCCGTTAAGCACGGCTCGTTTGCTAAACTCGCCTCGTTGCGCCAACACGGCTCCTGCTTCTTGCACTCGGTTGAGGAGGGCTTGGGGCAGGTAGCTACCGCCGTGGCAGTGGATTTCAACCACATCTTCGCCTGTAAAACTGGCGGGGGCTTTAAAGGGCAACACCAACACCTGATCGAGTGCCTCGCCTTCAACGGTTTGAATGTAGCCAAAGAGGGCTTTGAGGGGTTCAGCCTGTGTTAGTGATCGTGAAAAACAGGCATCGACGATGGCCCACGCCTGCACCCCACTCACCCGTAGTACGGCCACCCCCGCTGGCCCCAAGGCCGTGGCTAGCCCCACGATGGTGGGTTCGTTAAGCCGATGCGTCAAGGGCTGGGTGGGCGTGAGTTGAGGTAAGGAATCGTTTGGGCTGTCGGGCATGGGTGTTGAATCTTATGTAGAGAAAGGTAGTTTATACTGGGTAATCAATCAAAATAGTGTTGGCGGTGTGAAGTGGTTCACATGATGTAAATGCTTTATTACCCCGAAGGGCTTGAGCCTGAATTGCGTAGCTCTGAAGGCTCAACAGGGGTCAAGGGGCAAAGCCCCTTGCACGCAGGGGGTTCGCCAAGAGGGACTCTCGTGCAAGAGTCCCCGCTTGGCACCCGCCAGCTAAAGGATACCACAACTAAGTTCTCTAAAGCCGTGTAAGCTACTTTTTCAACAGATCACGAATCTCTTGCAGTAGCAGTACTTCAGGAGCAGGGGGGGCGGGTTCGGTGGCGGGGGCATCAACCGCAACAGGTTTTTCGGCCATGGTTTTGAGGTGGTTCATTCCCTTCACCAGCATAAACACGGCAAAGGCCACAATGGTAAAATCAAAACAGACTTGTAAAAAGTTACCGTAGTTCAGGGTGACGGCTTCGATGGTTTTGCCAGCAGCATCCACATCCTCGGGTTTGAGTACCAGCTTGAGGTTGGTGAAGTTTACGCCGCCAATTAGCACACCAATAGGGGGCATCACCACATCAGCCACGACGGAAGAAACAATCTTACCAAAAGCACCGCCGATAATGATACCCACGGCTAAATCTACCACATTGCCTTTGAGGGCAAAGGCTTTAAACTCCTCCATTAATCCTTTAAGCATGGTAGAGACATTCCTTTTATTCCAACATCACAATAACCGAAACAAGGCGTGCAAAGTGTAAACTTCTTATTAAAAAGTGATGGTATCAAAAACACGACGCTCATTCAATGCTCCACTTGACAACCCTGCATCTTTTACCGATACTATGTATCATCTGCGGATGTGGTGGAATGGTAGACACGCATGTTTCAGGAGCATGTGCCGCAAGGCGTGGGGGTTCAACTCCCTTCATCCGCAATTTTAATAGTATAAAATAATGGTGTAAGCGTGCGTTTGAATGAAAGTTCAAGGCAGGCTTTTTTGTTGCCAGTGTTAACTAGAGGTTGTGTTAGTCCCCTGCTTGAAGTTGCCCTTTGGGCAACGTAGAGAGGCCGTTCCTCCCCCTCTACAACTCTCCCCCCTAAGTTATTCTCGGGGCTTCGCCCCTAGATACCCCTGTTTTTATTAGTAATTCTACTGATTTTTAACAACTTAACAAGAGCTAGTCTAGGTTTGGACAACTTTTTTCAAAACAGCTTTTAGTTAATACTCTCCCATTGTTTAAGTTTGTAGTGTTTTATATCTGATTCAAGGAGTTTTACATTGATGTCCATGTTGCGTTTTACCCAATTACCGATTAAGTACAAGTTGCCTGCGTTGTTTGTTTCAATGGTGGTGGCCTCTTGTGTTATTACCTCAGTTACTTTATTGTGGCAGGCCACAGAAAGTTTTAAAGCCCAGAGCGAATCCAAGCAAACCACCTTGTTGGATGCCAAAAAGCAAAGACTAAACGACTATCTTAATAGTATTTTAAGTGATTTGAAAGTGTTGGTAGATGATGAAACCGTGCGTCAAGCCTTGTATGCCTTGGATGCGGGGTATCAGCAGTTGGCCAGTAAAGGTAACGCTACCCAGTATTTACAAAGCCAGTACATTGATAAAAACCCCAACCCACTGGGTAGCAAGCATCAACTGATGAAAGCCCCCGATGGTTCCAACTATTCGCAAGCCCATGCCAAGTTTCATCCGTTTTTAAAAAACTTGGTGGATCAGCGGGGCTACTACGATGTGTTTTTGGTGAACCCCAAGGGAGAGGTGGTGTATACCGTGTTTAAAGAACGCGATTATGCCACTAATTTACGACAAGGCCAGTGGAAAGATACGGATTTAGCGGATGTATTTAAACGTGCCTTGGCACACGGAAGCGACAGCTCCGATGCGGGGGATTTTGCTTTTAGTGATTTTCGTGCCTATGCCCCTAGTAACAACGTACCCGCTGCGTTTATTGCTCACCCCTTGCACAGCGATGCCTCACACACGAAGACCATCGGCACGCTTATTTTTCAAATGCCTGTGGGTAAAATGAATGCCGTCATGCAGAGCATCAGAGCGCGCTGGCGCACATCGCCGCGCATATTTATCCGCTTCTCTAAAGGCCCTTGGTGCTTCA
>JBJTUB010000166.1:0-4388 GCA_046080465.1 Vampirovibrionales bacterium
TAAAGCTATTTAGTTAATACTCTCTAATTTTTTTGCTTCAGTAAGTGTCGTGTTTAAATCAGATAGTGCTTGGTCGGCCATTGCTTTTTGTGACTCTAGCAGTGTTCGATGCTGCTGTTTCAGTTCTGCTTCTAAGTTTTGAACACTTTTCGTTAATTGTTCCTTTAACGTATTAGTTTCTTTTTCTAATTTAGCTTTTTCGTCTACAAAAACCTTATATTGATTAGCTAGATCCGTTTTTACTTGATCTTGCAGGGTATTTATTTCACTCTGTAAATGTCCTACTTCACTAGAAAGCTTGTCAATCGTGTTCGCTGATTCTTCTTTATCTTTTTCCCACGATGCTTTTATTTCTTGATATTGTTGAATAAGTGCTTTTTGTTCTTTTTGAGTACGTTTGTTTTCCTCGATGAAGGATACTTTTAGTTGGGAAAATAACTGACTAATTTTATCTTCTAAACGTAACTGTGGAACTTGAGATAGCACAGCCATAATGTTACTGTAATAGTCACCATAAAAACTAGCATAATCTTTATAAAAATGAACATAATTCGCAGGCCCATACCCTGAAGGTGTACTGTTTAGTCTTGCTAAAATGTTATCTAAAACTTGTCTCGGAATAACAGGAATCTGCGGAGCATTGATTGTTTCTTTAACAAATACTAACAGTTGTCTGTACAGTTCAATTGTTTCTTTTTCAGTCTCATCGCAGGATTCTAAATATCGTGTGCAAGAGTTAAGGTAATGTTCTAATTGTGGATGAATAGGATGGTTTTTAAACTCTTCAATAAAAGTATTCGTCATGTTTATCACTTTTATATTATAATACCGACCAATTCTCGCCCACGGCGATATCCACCACCAACGGCACGCTCAACGGCTGACCCAACTCCATGGCCCAACGAATGCTCGCCAGCGTGGCTTCCACCGCTTCGGGTGGGGCTTCGAGAATTAATTCATCATGCACTTGCAACAACAACCGTGCGGGCGATTGTTCTGCTTGCAAGCGATGCTGTAAACGAATCATGGCCAGTTTCATCAAATCCGCTGCCGTGCCTTGAATCGGCGTGTTAAAACTCGCCCGCTCGGCAAACTGACGCTGTTGTGCCACGGGGCTAAACAACTCTTTGCGTAAGTTCCGCATCCGCCCAAACAGGGTTTCACTCGTTCCCCAGCGTTTGGCGTGGGCTTTGGTAGCCTCAATCCATGTTTGAATGGCAGGGTAGCTAGCAAAATAGGCATCAATAAACTGCTTGGCCTCGCCACGAGTAATGCCCAGTTGTTCGGCCAAGCCGTGGGGGCCTTGCCCATACACCACCCCAAAGTTCACCGTCTTGGCCTGATACCGCATCTCTTTAGTGACGGCCTCCAACGGCACGCCAAACACCAAGGCCGCCGTTTGTTGGTGAATATCCGCCCCTGCCTGAAAAGCTTGAATCAGTTGAGCATCGCCCGTGATGTGTGCCAGTACCCGCAATTCAATTTGCGAATAATCCGCCGAAATCAGTTGCCACCCTGCCTGAGGCACAAAGCCCGCCCGTATCGCCTGCCCCATGGCCGTACGCACGGGGATGTTTTGCAGGTTCGGGTCGCTGGAAGAGAGTCGCCCTGTGGTCGTCACGGTTTGGTTAAAACTGGTGTGGACTCGTTGCGTTTTAGGGTTCAGCAAGGCGGGCAACGCATCGATGTAGGTGCTTTTTAGTTTGTGTTGTTGGCGATAATCAAGTAATAAAGGAACAATGGGGTGAGCGGTTTTCAGCCCCTCTAGCACGCTGGCATCGGTGGAATGATCGGCGGCTTTGCCTGTTTTCTTCCCTGTGGGGAGTGCTAGCTTTTTGAACAACACTTCTGCCAATTGCTTGGGGGAGTTGATGTTGAACGCCTCGCCTGCTTGGGCATGAATAGCGGTTTCTAGGTCGGCCAAGGTGCTAGCCAACTGGCTAGAAAGCCCTTGAAAATGGGCCACATCCAAGGCGATGCCGTTGTTTTCCAGTTCGGCCAACACACTGGCTAAAGGGAGTTCCATGGTATACAACAACGCCAACAGTTGCGTATTTAATCGGCTGTGCAAAAAGTGAGCCAAGCACCACGTCGCATAGGTATCTTTGGCAGCGTAAGCGGCGGCGGGTTCAATCGGCACGAGGTTAAAGGTTATTTGCTTTTTACCCTTGCCAATGAGGGTGTCAATCGGCTCCATCTCAAAACCGAGTAACTCGCTGGCCAAGGCTTTCAGACCGTGCTTGCGGTCGCTTTCCAACACATAACTTACCAACAACGTATCCACCACGGGGCCTTGCAAGGTAAGCCCCCAGTGCTTAAACATGTTGTGTTCAAACTTGCGGTTATGAATGAGCTTGACAACGTGCGTGCCTTCCACAAGCGGGGCTAACAGTGGGCGAAGGGTCGGCCAATCAAGTTGCGAATGCAGTAAATCGTGATGAGCAATGGGAATGTAAATGTTGGTGAGTTCACTCACGATAGGGTCGCTGATGCGAATGCCTGTGTGCTGGGCGGGCAGACTGGGATCTTCCCCCTCGTGCAAACTCGCCAAGGGTAGCGGGGCGTGGTAGGGGTGAGCCTCTAACCCGTTGCCCCAACTGAGGGCAATGCCCACGGGTTCGGCAGTGTGGGGGTCGAGTCCTGTGGTTTCCACATCAATAGCCACCACGGGGTTCGGCTGGGTGAGTATCGCCTCTAGCAAGGGAGCAAGTTCTTCTACGCTACCCACAATGCGATGGCTGTAATGCGGGTACACTCGGCCGAGTAGGGGCAGAGCCTCGGTGGGAAGCTCCTGCTGTTCGCTATCGGGGTCGAGGTTCAGGCTGGCAAAGGCCGTGCCTAAAGGAGCGTCATCGGCATCAATCTCGGTAAAGCGTTTGGCCGTGCTTGGGGCTGGGGCAGCGGCCTCGATGGGGAGATTCAAGCGTTTGGCCAAACTTTGCAGTTGGCGTTGTACGCTGTTCAGTTCCAGTTGTTGAAACATGCGTTGCAGGGCGTAGGGCTTCAGATTGCTCAAGGTGGCCGTTTCAAGGGCAAACTCCAGTTCGACATCTCGTTTAATAATGGCCAATGTTTTCGAAAGTCTGGCGGTGGCTTCTTCGGCTTCTAGTTTGGCCTTCACGCCTGCGGGGGTAATGGCGTGGATATTCTCGTAAATGGCTTCTAAGGTGGGGTAGGTGTTGAGGAGCTTGGCCGCTGTTTTATCGCCAATGCCCTTCACCCCTGGGATGTTGTCGCTGGTATCGCCCTTCAAGCCTTTGCAATCGGTTACTTGAGCGGGAGTGACACCCCATTTCTCAATAACGGCCTGCCAATCGTAGCGTTTCAGCCCTTCACGGGGTAGGCGTGAAGGCACCAAGACACTCACCCGCCCTGCTTCATCAATCAGTTGAAAGGCATCTTGATCGCCTGTTAAAATCGTGACGTTCCAATCGGGGTGTTGCTGGGGCACTTGCAAACTGAGTGTGCCAATCACGTCATCAGCCTCCACGCCTTCCACATGGTATAGGGGCAAGCCTGTGGCCTGCACGGCCTCGAGTAGCACGGGCATTTGCTGGCGTAGGGCATCGGGCATACTGGCACGGTTGGCTTTGTATTCGGGATAGAGCTGGGTACGGAAGCTGCTTTTACTTACATCAAAGGTAAAGGCCAAAGCATCGACAGGGACCTCTTTCAACAATTGAAACAGGGCATTAAAAAACCCGTGAATCGCCCACGTGGGTTGCCCTTCGCTGGTGTGCATGTTGGTGCGTTCAAGGGCAAAGTACATGCGGTAGGCTAGGGCATGACCATCCACCAAGACGAATTGCTTTTTAGCAGCGGCAGATTCAGAAGGCAGTGTTTGAGAGTTCATCGAAGTTTAAAAAGCTTTCTTCTTGCAAGGGGAATTGAATAATAAAATCACTCACAGCCAATAACCGTTCAATATCTTGCTGTAATCGCTCAAGATCAATGATGGTTTCAACAGGAATACCGGTAGTATCTACAGTGTGGGTAAAGCGACACCGTTTTGCATAAAGTTCATCGAGAAAACTTTTCTCTTGTTCTAGTCTTTCTTGAATATGCTTAGGTATGTGACAAAACCAAGCAGGTGGTTCTTTTTTGTTGGAGCCTGTTGTTTTTTTGGAGTGAAAGAACGCAGTGGAAGACGTGATGAATGTTTCAGTGAAACGTGGAGCTTCTTCTCTTGCTGATACTTGAGTTAAAAACTTAGAAAGTGGAACATTGTTTCCTGTTTTAAAATGTTCAGCATAAACAGACGTTATTTTATCTATTTGCCCTTGTTCGGCATAACTTTCAATCAGGAATCTAAAATACAAATGTACAAAATTTTCCCAAAAGGTGCAAAGCTCAATATAAACCAAAGAAAATGCTAACTGTTTCTCACG
>JBJTUB010000167.1:0-3420 GCA_046080465.1 Vampirovibrionales bacterium
TGTTAAGGCAAGCGGTGTGTGACTGTAGTATTATACAATTTGAAGAAGGCCATTGGGTTTCACCTATTTGCCGAGAGCAACGCCCCCGACAAACTCTCCCTTCCAAGCTTTTATCTTAGCACCTATGGGCTAACGCCCCCATTGCCCCCCAAAAAAGAAACAGTTTCTTACGCTATTTCAACTGAGAGTTGGTATAAGAATGAAACCGTTAAAGGGCTTCGTTGTTGCTAGCCTAAAAAGATTCCAGTACTTGTTGGGTTGTTTTAAAATGGAGCTTAGCCAGTTGTTCTAACACGTCTCGGCCGTGTTGACGCACCAACTGCTTGGCCATTTTGGGTACCGTACTTCCTGCCCCAAAGGGTAAGGAAACCTTCCATTGCTCGCTCAGTTGCTTCATGCGTAACACAAAACGGTAACGGGCAATAATGCTCGCTGCCGCTACGGCGGTAAATTGTTCGGCCTTGGTTTGCTGGTGCAGGGTATGCCCTTGTTGAAGAATGGGTTTGAAGCTTGTGTTTAAGTAGCGTTCATTCCCGAATTGATCGACCATGATAAAGGCAGATTGGGGGCTGGGTGTGTTTAAAGACTCTTGGATACTGGGGCGTTGCAGTACCCCTTGCACCCCTTTGCTGTGAAGTTCGGCCAGCAGGTGATTGAGGTTTTTCTTCTCGTGGGTGTAGTGTGTGTAAAGGCTGTTGTACTGGGCGGGCATGAGTTCCACCACGCCAATGGCCTCCATACCCACGGTATCGGCAATGGCTTTGCCAAGGTGCTGAATCCGTTGCTCGTTCAGGGTTTTGGAGTCGCACACGCCCAAGGCATTGAGTACGTTGCTTTGCTCTTGGGTTAAAAGCACGGTAGCACTCACCAAGGGGCCAAAGTAATCTCCCTTGCCACTTTCATCACACCCCATACAGGGAAACCATCCCCCTGTGGGTAGCCCCATTCCTGCCCCCGTGGCTCCTATAGGGGGAATGAGTACAGGGCTACTGCCTGAAGAGGGGGGAGACGTTAAATGCTTGGTTAAATTCAATTGCCCAGCCAGCAGCTGCAAGGCCGCTTCGGTTGTGGCATCCAGATAAAAAGTACCGTTATTGTATTGTTTTAGTTGCAAGGTTTCGCCCGTGGTAAGCTTGCCTTTTAGGCTGTACTGGCAATGTTGTTCAGGCGTAAGTTTGAGCTGCCACACCTCTACAAACTGCTGAAGCTGTTGGTACAGTTGGCTTTGTTCGGGTTTGGCAAGTTTTATTTTTAAATGAGCCATACTACCAGTGCCATCGCTTCTAAACTATAAGGTAAGGGGTAAGGTGGGCAACGTAGTTTCTGCCCAAGTAACTAACTGTAACAAGACAGGCACCAAGCTTAAGCCTTCAGGGGTTAGGCTGTAATCCACCCGAGGAGCCGTGCTTGCATGTACTTGACGATGAATCAATCCATCCCGCTCTAGGCGTTTCAACCGACCCGAAAGGGTTCGTGGCGAGATACCCACAATGGCGGCTTCTAACTCTGCAAACCGCTGACACCCATGAGCCACCAACAAGCCCAACAGTTGTAGGCAATAATAATCACCTACCACCGTCAAGGCTCGTTGCAGGGCGGGTAGGTGTTCGGCTTGCAACACGGGTTCACCATCAGCGGTACTCGCAAAGGGTTCAGGCAAGGCAGCTGCTGAACCAAGCGGTGTAGGCCATTCAAGCACCGCTCCATCACTAAGCCTGCCTTGAGGTACAGAAAAAAGGGGAGAACTGTTCATACATCCACCTGATAATCAACAAAGCCTTATCCATAGAGCTTAACAAAACGCACAAACACGGTTTAAAAATAGTAGCCTAACACGAAACAACAAACCACAAAGATTCCCGCCATCACCCCAGTAATATTGGTGAGCGTGGCTTCAGCTCCTTTGGGGCTACTAAAAAACTGGTTAACACTGCCCAAGCCTGCCCCATCGCTTTTAGGCGAATGTAACAAAATGAGCAAAACAAGGCTAACACCACTGATAACTTCCAGTGTCACAAGCGACCATTTTAGTAGGGTAAGGGGTTCCATGATTAACTTCTCTCTAAATGTATCTGTAAAACCAGATCCTTTTTAGTATACCTAAAAGGCACTCAAAATACAAACATCTTTTAGAAACCTCTGCAAAAGCCCGTTCGGGCTTGCAACGAAGCGTTGAACGCTGGTTGCGTAAAGCTTTTGAGAAAACGGGTCTATAGGGGCGAAGCCCCTATAGATACTCTAGGGGGGAGAGTTTGAGAGGGGGGAACGGCCTCTCAAGATTGCCCGTAGGGCAATGCGAAACGAGGGACTGAGAACCCTCGACAAACCCTTGTGCAGAGGTTTCTTTAGGGACTATTTGCCAATAAAATGACTGTCACTCTTACGATTGTTGAATCATTTAATTGGCATAACACGAGGTTGACAGTAACATCAACACCTCTCGGATAGTTTTAGCCGCCACCACGTTAGACACCCCAGAGTGATCGTAATGCGGGGAAAGCTCCACCACATCGGCCGCCACAAAGTGTAAACCTTCAAAGGCCTGCAACCACTTTTGCACCTCACGGAAATTAAGCCCACCTGGTTCAGGCGTACCCGTGCCAGGTAGCAGAGAGGGGTCAAGACAATCTAAATCAAACGTCAAAAAGATGGGGCGACTTTCCAAACGTCGACGAGCCGTGGCTAAGGCCTCAGGGGTGGGTTCCATAAACACCGTGCCATGCTCACGCATAAAAGCCCACTCTTCACGCGTACCCGAACGGATACCGATTTGCACAAAGTGCTGAGGATTTATTTGCTCGGCACACCGACGCAACACCGTGGCGTGCGATAAAGGCTCGCCCATGTAATCTTGACGCAAATCCGCATGGGCATCAAAATGCAGAATCGCTAAATCGGGGTAACGCTTCAATACCTCGTTAAAAGCGGGTAACGTCACCAAATGCTCGCCCCCGATGCCAAAGTATTTTTTACCTTGGCTTAGTACATCCTCGGCCGCAACACGAATCGCCTCTAGGCAACGGTCACGATTTCCGCAAGGCATCTCCAAATCGCCGTAATCAAAGTAGGTAATATCTTCGCCTAATTCACGATGCCATAGGGGGCTATAGGTTTCAATGCCCCAACTGGCTTCACGAATGGCTGCTGGGCCAAACCGAGTTCCTGGCCGAAAACTGGTAGTGCCATCATACGGCAAACCAACAAACACCCATGTTGCCTCTTCAATAGTGGCAGTGCTGCCCATCCAACGGGGCAAGCCCCCACACGCTTCGAGATTTGCCATCATCTTTTTTCTTCCTTTTTCTGTTCAGTATAGTTCAATTCTTATTTTTCCAAACACTTTTATATTTTTTTCGTTCACCAAACTCAAGTGGGGGGCAACGGGGGCGTTAGCCCCCGTTAATAAACCTAGGGGGGGGG
>JBJTUB010000168.1:0-2586 GCA_046080465.1 Vampirovibrionales bacterium
TTTTCACAATGAGGATCTTGCGTAAGAATTGAGAATGTCCCTCCCCGCTGTGGGGGCGAACGCCCCGGCTTCTCTACGTTGCCCAAAGGGCAACGTACCACCAAGAAGTAAGGAAGAAGCGGTTTAAAACTATTTTCAAACAGCCCCTAGTCGTAATGAAGCAAGGATAGTACAGGCACATTCGGGGTGAGTGCTTGTCTGCCGTTTAGGAAGTCGAGTTCAATCATAAAGCTATAAGCAACCACGTTGCCCCCAGCCTGAGCCACTAGCTCGCTGGCGGCCGCGGCCGTACCACCTGTGGCGAGTAAATCATCGACGATAATGACATTGGATCCTGGCTCTACGGCTCCTTCATGCAGTTCAATGCAATCCACACCATACTCTAGGGCATAGCTGTAACTTAGCACTTTGCCGGGGAGTTTTCCTTTTTTACGAACAGGAATAAAGCCTGCTCCAAGGCGATCGGCCAAGGCTGCTCCAAAAATAAAGCCTCGGGCTTCAATGCCGACTAAATAAGCGGGCTTAAATGGGGCCAGTTGTTCGGCCATTTTATTAAGCGTGGCCTTAAGCAAGGTGGCATCACGCACCACCGTGGTAATATCTTTAAACAGAATCCCAGGCTTGGGGTAATCAGGAATATCGCGAATCGCAGTAGAGATGTCTTCGAGCGTAATGGCAGAGGCGTTGACGGTAGGCATGGGTTGAAAGAGTCCTTTTGTGCAAAAGCTGGAACTGAGCAAGTGAAACATCATCAAACACAACACTGTTTCTTGTTAAGGTTATCTAAAACACACGGTTACTTCAAGTAGAGACCGTTTAAAAACCCAGGAGACCCTAAAAGTCAGAGCTCTCGAAGGCGATGCACCGTGGCTGGCAAGTCGGCAGCTAAACGAATCTGTTGATTCGGACGGCTGATTGGGGGGCGGAATGATACCACTTGAAATCTTACTTTGAAATGGTATGAGACGATTGAACCCAGTCGGTGAATCATCGGCTTAACGCATCTGGGGGATGAACATGGGTAAAGCCCAGTAAAGGAGCCGCTTCTTGCCAATGAGTTTCGATGTAAAAGGCAATGTTTTCAATGGTGGTCTGCTCCACCAAAAACCCTAATAGAATCGCCTTAAGTAAGGCAGGAAGCGGGTGGCGAATGCCTCGTTTATAACGAGGATCTTGGATCGTATCGAGATGCTGAAACAGAGTCATGATCAGGAGGCTCATTTACATAACGGAAACAAGGGCAGATTCAAGATAGAAGTGACGCAGGAGGGTAGCGGTCAAGTGCTGGATGTGGACTCTCTTTGTTAACGACAACAAAGAAGGAGACTCAACTACAGAAATTGTCCCGATAAAAACTCTAGCTGGCAATCATCCTAACTATCTTTGTTATTTTTTAAAAAGTCGGTTTTGGCAAGAATACATAGCCTCTAAAATGTATGGAATGAAAATGCCTAGACTCGGTACCAAAGATGCTGAAGATGCGTTCATCCCCTTGACTCCGCTGGAGGAGCAACGACGCATTGTCGCCAAGGTGGATGAACTCCTGGCGTTGTGCGATGCGTTGGAAGCCCAGCTACACCAACAGCAATCCCACGCCACCGCCTTGCTCAACAGCCTTGTGCATCAGCTCATCGGCTAGGGGGGCGTTCGCCCTCGCAATGTGGGGGATGAATGCTGGTTGCGTCAAACGGCGAGTAGCTACTGCATTCCTGTGGCTATTGATTCGTTCAATCGCAAGGTTTCGGCTAAATAATACCGAGCCAGCACAATGGCCGCCTGTACCGCATCCTCGTTTAATTCCGTGGCGTTGGGGTTCTGCATAAAGGTCAGCACCCCCGCCATCCGTGTGGCGTGTTCGGGGGGCATTCGCCCTCGCAATGATGGGTGTAGTTCTTTTTGTTAATATGGGGGATGTGTGATATAATTGACGGCATAATTTTTTCTATCAGAGGATAAAATACTAAATGGCCACTAAAAAAGACATCATTCTACCCGATAACAATGATGAGAGTGAAACACCGAATCAAAGTTTTGAAGAGTTGATTGCAAACTTGAGAAAATTAATTCAATCGGGGCATCTGAATTTTTTAATCGGTTCAGGTGCTTCCTCTGATGCAATAAAGTTAATGGGCAATATTGAAAATGAATTAAAAGCTCTGTATGATGAAGGAAAGACAGAAGAAGCAGAAACAAAAGAAACAGAATTTACGAACCAGATCTTAAAAAGTAAGATGGAACTATTAAAAACAGAGCTTGATTCAAAGTATCAGGGAGTACTAGATTGCTATCAGCAATTTATAAGGCTTATTCAGGTACTTCTACACGCACGAAAAACTTCACTACTGTCTAAACAAGCTACTATTTTTACCACAAACTACGATTTGTTTTTTGAGAAAGCCTCTGCTCCGTTAGGGAACATCATTTTAAATGATGGATTTGACCGCACACCTAGTTTAAGTAATGAATTCGTTTTTGATGTAAGCCATTTTTTCAAAAAAACGTTATTCACAGGCACTGTCTATGGGTATCAATCCGAAGTGCCTTCGGTTAATTTAATTGAGAGTATTAACTAAATAGCTTTAGTAT
>JBJTUB010000169.1:0-1453 GCA_046080465.1 Vampirovibrionales bacterium
CTTAACCAAGCTCAAACTGTTGCACGCCTGCACTCAGCCCGATGCACCCTACACCTTGCTAGAAGCATGGAACCTACCCAAACAGGAACTCGCACACGTTTTTCCGTTTTTAAGTGCGGATGTTCTGACGGCTCACTACGCCCTACGTCTGCATTTAAAACCCGAACACGCCTTAGCCCCCTATGTGCAACAGGGCATTCAACTGATTACACTGCTGGATGATGCCTACCCCCCGCTGTTACGAGAAATCTACAATCCGCCTGCGTTGTTGTTTGCCCAAGGAACGATGACCTGCTTGCAACAGCCCGCCTTACTGGCCGTGGTGGGGACTCGTAAAGCGACGGACTACCCTATTCAACTAACGCAACACCTACTAGCAGGGCTAGCGAACACCCCCACCACGATTATTTCTGGCTTGGCGATGGGGATGGATGCCGTGGCACATCGTTCGGCATTGAAGCACGGGCTAGCCACGGTAGGCGTACTCGCTTGCGGATTTGATGCCTTTTACCCCAAAGTGCATGAATCCCTTGCCGAAACCATGGTAGAAGCAGGCGGGTGTATTTTAACGGAACACCCCCTAGGCACCCCCCCCATGGGGCGATTATTCCCGCAACGCAACCGCATTGTAGTGGGCTGTAGCCAAGCCATCCTTGTGGCCGAAGCTGCCCTAAAAAGCGGTAGCATGGTGACGGCCAAGCTCGCCCGTGAAGAAAACCGCCAACTGCTCACACTACCGTTTCGGTTTAACGATGGCGAAGGCAGTGAAGGCCCCCTACACCTCGCACGCCAAGGAGCCACACTGGTGTACGAGGCCGATCACCTCAAAGAAGCCTTAGGTTTAACGCCAAAAGCCGAACGCCCCCCCGCTACGCAACTCAGCTTGTTGGATGCTTTACCCCACCCACCTGAAGCTCTTCACCCTGTGGCTCCCACGCCTGCTGGCATAGAAGACCCCTTGCCCACGCTCCCTGCTCACCCGTTGCTTAAAACCTTGGCACAGCAAGGGGGGCTGCTTTCTACCGAGGTGTTGGCCATGTTGCACAACCAACCCGCCACCGAGTTACTGGCCGATTTAGCCTTGCTAGAGCTAGAAGGGCAAATACGTAGCACCGCCCAAGGCTGGCAGTTGCTATAGAAAGCTCTGCAAAAGGGTTTATCGAGTGTTCTAAGTCCCTCGTTTTACATTGCCCTACGGGCAATCTTGAGAGGCCGGGGCGTTCGCCCCCACAGTGAGGAGGGACAATCTCAATTCTTACGCAAGATCCTCATTGTGAAAAACCTCTCAAAGGCTCCCCCCTAGTTTATTTGAAAGTATTAACTAAATAGCTTTAGTATTGACTCTGTGAAAATGAAACGCAATCGCTTGCTCCATATCCTTCAGTGAACGAGAGACAACCTTACCTCGCCGTTTAAATCTTGCAATCCAATGACGTAAATCGCTCCAAATCTG
>JBJTUB010000170.1:0-3264 GCA_046080465.1 Vampirovibrionales bacterium
CTGAAGGATATGGAGCAAGCGATTGCGTTTCATTTTCACAGAGTCAATACTAAAGCTATTTAGTTAATACTCTCAATAAATCTAGGGGGGAGAGTTTGAGAGGGAGGAACGGCCTCTCAAAGTCGTCTGAAAGACGACACAAAACGAGGAACTTAAAACCCTCGACAAACCCTTTTGCAGAGGTGTTTATAAACTCTTTTATACAACAACACAAGCCCGACTCAGCCGATCATTCACGGCCGCCCACACCAGTGGCTCCTCGTTTTGTTGGGCTTGTGGCAGATACAATACCAACGCTTGAATAGAGGCATCGGCATCCAGTTGTCGTAAGGTAGCATACAATGCGTGACTAACCTGTGACGCATCGCCCAACACCTCCACATGGCGACAGGTGACAGGCAACACTCGGCCAAGGGCTTCGGCTTCTTCGGGGCTGGGGTGGCCAAACACCACACAGGCCACTGGGGATGACTGAGGCGTGGTGGTTGTTTTGCTTGCCAGTGTCTCGTGCAACCAAGCAGGCAACTGAGGCCACGCCTGCGGCTCCTGAATCAAGAAACTAGGCACGCTGGGGGCGTAATGTTGAGCCAAGCTACCCGCACTTAACGAGGCTTCCGCTTCGGCCACCGCCAAGCGTTGGCTAAGCGTTACCACGGGGTACTGCAAGCAGGCTTCCAGTTGTTGCGAGGTAATCCAGCCAGTACGACGCAACGTGGGTTGCCAATCGCCCGTGGGGGTAAACACACTGCAATCTAAAATGGTGGATTCCACCCCCACCTCGCACACCGAAGCCGCCGTGCTAGGGTTGTTCAAAGGCCCCTGCCAAAGGCGTTGCGAGGCCAGTAACCCAAGCAACGACGAGGCTTCAGGCTGAGTGTAAAACTCATCAGCTACATGGTGGGGATGCGTAGGGCTAATGCGTCCAAAGCGATTCGCCGAAGGAGCGGCCAGCCCTTGCGGTCTCCCCGTGAGGGTTTTAAACGTACGCAACAAGGCCAACGCCAACGGGTGATTTGGCACTCTTAACCCAACGCTTGCTTTTCCCCCTGTCACGGCATCACTCACGGTATCTGTTCGTTTAGGCAAAATAAGTGTCAAGGGGCCAGGCCAAAAGGCTTGCATCACTCGTTCTACGGCTTCTTGAAAAGGGCTAGGCAAGGTGGCAAACTGATGCCAATCAACGGCATCGGCTAGATGCACAATCAGCGGATGCCCCTTAGGCCGACCCTTTAATTCAAAAATACGATCCAAAGCGAGGGGAGATGCCACCCAGCCTGCTAAACCATACACGGTTTCTGTCGGTAACGCCAGTAGATTCCCTTGCTTTAACCAAGCCACGGCTTCAACAAGGTTAGATTCGTCAAAGCGGGCAAAGGAGGAGCTAGGAAACGTTTGGCTTAAGCTGTTATCAGAGGTGTTTGTCATGATGAAACACAGTCATTAAAAGAATGGAGCGGACGATGGGACTCGAACCCACGACGTCCACCTTGGGAAGGTGGCATTCTACCACTGAATTACATCCGCTCAACTTGTATTAAGGTAAATAAAACACGCCTAGGTGTCAAGATTCAATTTATCCATTCTCTACATTAGCTAGCATCACATGAGCCGAACGTTGGTTTAATGCAACTAGTGCTGTATGTGCGGTTTCGTATGCTTTATAGTGAGAGAAAGAACCCCAGCGTTTGATGATTAGCTTTTACTCGACTCCTCCTCCCCCTTTTCTACGCTCAGGGATTCATCCTGCGTGGCAACAGCCAACGCCACGTTCTAGCGACACCAATCCCGTGGGCAACCCAGATTACATTAGAGCCGTGTACGATTCTCTAGGGCAAACGCCCCCTGCGGATGTGACGGTGGACAAAGATAACGCCAGTACCGTAGAAAAAGGCCCGCTTCGTAATTACGAAAGCACACGCAACGACACGCAAAGCCAAGCTCAACTGGGTACGGTGCAATATGTGCAAACAGGCGGTAAGCAAAGTCAGCATAGTATTTTAGCGGATGCCGTCGGGTTTTTAGGGTTGAGTGGCACCGAAGGCACCCAAAACCAAGCCAAGGTGGATTCCGTCGCTAACGCTATGGTGGGCGATTCTAACAGTATCGAAACGGTGAATACGCTTGTTGCCAAACAGGCAGGCTTGGTGAACTTAGATGGCCGTAATAACAGCAACCAAGCCAAGGTGGACACCTTAGCCACCCCCTTAAATAAACACGGGAGCGTGATGTTTGCGGGTTCGGGGAATAAGAACGATTTTAGCAACATTAAAGGCACGGCGGAGTTTTTAACCGTCAGTGGCAGTGGTAACACCAACACTGGCACACTAGCCGAAGGGGTGGATCAACTGGTACTGAGTGGCAACAAAAACAACACGCAACTCCGCATTCAAGGCGAAGTAGGAGAATTGTTGCAAGAAGAAGAGGCTCAAGGCAACCACACCAAACTGGAGTTTGCCACCAAAGCAGGCCTGTTGGCCTTTAAGGGAAGCAGCAACCGTAACAGCCTTCACTTAAGCAAGGGGTCGCAGGGGGTGGCCTTTCAAGGCAGTAAAAACGTGAACCATTTGCACAATCTAGGTAATCAAGGCGATGAGGCGAGCTTTGCCGTGTTGGGTGGTGCTCAAAACGAGAATTATTATAAAGGCGATGGTACGCAAGTGTTAGCCGTACAAGGTACAGGCAACCGTGTCAACATTGAAACGATGCAAGATAAAACCCCCACCACGGCAAAAAACACCCCCGATAAACTGATGATTGCTGGCGAGGATAATATCGTGAACGCCAAGTTGCAAGGTGGCAACGATAGCATTGCTATTAAAAAGGCCAACAGCATGACGGCCACCATTGATGGCAGTGTGGGCAAACAAACCGTCACGCTGGAAGGCGAAGCGAAGGAATGGAGTCGCCGTACGGAGGGCGATACCTTGGTGATGAGTCGTGGCAAGCAGCAGGTTCGCTTGAAGCAGGTAGAGCAACTAACGTTTCAGGCCAAAGTAGACGCCACCGCCTTTACAGGCATTGACAAACTTCAGCAAGGTTAAGGGCTGTTTGCAACTAATTTCAAACCGCTTCTTTCTTACTTCTTGGTGTTAAGTTGCCCTACGGGCGATGGTAAGAAGCCGAGGCGTTCGCCCCCCACAGTGAGGAGGAACACTCTTTATTTCTAAAAATGGTATTACGCAAGATCCTCATTGTAAAAAACCTCTCAAAGGCTCCCCCCTAAGTTTATTGATGGGGGCTAACACCCCATATGTGCTAAGATAG
>JBJTUB010000171.1:0-8259 GCA_046080465.1 Vampirovibrionales bacterium
CTCCATAAATGGAATGGAACGTGCGTTCGGTTTCGGTGGTGGCGGTGGTTGTATAATGCACAGGGTTGTGACCCTCCCCATGAATAGTCGTATTTAGCTTATTGCCAATCGACATAATAAGTGATTGAAAGGCTAGAAAACCTTGTCTTACCCCCTCTTCATTTACAGGTATCCCCAGCTTGCGAGCAACAAAAATTGGCCACTTTAGATAATGATGTTGTTCTGTTTGTGAATCTCCAGTGACGATTACATCAGCTGGAACTGCTTTTAAGGCAGGTGTAAAGCCTTTATCAAAAGCATTGACCATACCTGTATTACAAGAATCACAAAAGTTAGCTCTATTATCCAAGCCGTAGTTTTGATGACCCGCCATTAAAATACGCTTGCCATCTCGTTGCTGTGTTTCCTGCAAAGCAGATTGAATACGTTCAAATGCTAACACAGAGTTACCAGAAACAATAAAAGCTTGTACTTTCTTATCTGTACCAACGCCAAGCTTTTCATAGATATGCCGTATTGTGTTAAGGGTTGTAGAAGGCATTCCTCCTTGAAGATTCGTAACAAAACGAATATTAAATGTTTTACCTTTGTTTTTCTCGGCGATGTATAATTGCAACATGCGTACAAAAGTAGCCATATAAGTACTATCTTTTCCACCGCCATAAGCCACCAACACGGTTTTATCATCAAGCTCTCTAAAGCCACCCAACTGGTGAATAATTTTTTTAGATGCTTGTTGAGGTACATTAGGCCACTGTTTTTTTTCAGTCAAATGCGATTGAAACAGCTCATAAAATTCAGCGTTACGTTCCAGAAACAGGATAGTCATAACAATGAGATCTCACAATTAATCAGAGGTCAAGCAACATGCGTTCACCTCGTTTAGACAAGGGGGACTTAGTGACAATGAAAGCAGTCGTCATTTCACAGATGAAATGACATGGGTTTGCAAAAACGGATGATACTTGTGCAGCGTCTGCGTACGATCGGGGCCAACGCTGACCATCCAAATCACACACCCACAGAGCTGTTCGAGCCGTTCCAAATAGGCCTTGCACGCTTGGGGTAGCTCATCGTAGGTGCGGGCTTGGGTTGTATCGGTTTGCCAACCCGCTAACGTTTCGTACACAGGCAGGTAGTGGGCTAAATCATGCAAGCTGGTAGGCAGTTGCTCCACCACCTCGCCTGTTTGCGAATGTCGATAAGCCACGGCTACTTGAATCGTTTCAAAGGTATCCAGCACATCTAACTTCGTTAAGGCAATGCCATCAAGGCCGTTTACCTCTACACTGTAACGTGCCACCACAGCATCAAACCACCCACAGCGACGCTTACGCCCCGTCGTGGTTCCAAACTCTCGGCCAATATCACACAAGGCTTCGCCCACGGCATCGGTGCATTCGGTGGGAAAGGGGCCTTCCCCTACACGAGTAAGATAGGCTTTCATCACGCCTAAGGTGGCTTCAATTTTGCTTGGCCCCACGCCTGTACCTGTACACGCCCCACCTGCCGTGGCATTTGAACTCGTCACAAACGGATAGGTGCCAAAATCAACATCCAACAACGTGCCTTGAGCCCCTTCAAACAGCAAGGTTTGCTTGGCTTTTAAAGCATCTTGAAGCAAGGTAACGGTGTTGGCGACATAGGGTGCTAAAATAGTGCGATACTCTTGTGCCACACTCATGAGCCAATCGACCGTACACGCAGAAACAAAGCCCTTGGCCTGCACCAACTGTTCAAACTGTTGACGCAAAATAGCCTCAGGTTCAAACAAATCAATTACTCGTATGCCTAAACGCCCTACTTTATCCATGTAGGTGGGGCCAATGCCTCGCCCTGTAGTGCCAATTTTGTTTCCCCCTTGCCCTAGGGTACGTAAGGCCTCTTGTTGTTTGTCTTGCTCGATATGGTAAGGGAAGGTCACGTGGCACCGTTCAGAGATATAGAGTTGTTCGGTGGTGTAGCCACGCTCGTGAATACTGGCCAGTTCGCCTGCTAGCACTTGAGGCGACAACACCACGCCCGAACCGATGACGCATAACTTATCGCCATACAGTAAGCCCGAGGGTAAATGATGAAACTTAAACGTTTGGTTGTTGTACTGCACCGTATGCCCAGCATTACACCCCCCTTGCGAGCGAATGACGACATCGGCGGTTTCGGCCAATAAATCAACCACCTTGGCCTTGCCTTCATCGCCCCACTGAGCCCCCACCACGACCAAGGTTTTTACAGGATGTTGGGGTAAGGCAGGTGTCACTGCTTCTTCGGGGCAATTAAAACGGGGGGTGGCACGAAACTGAGGCATCATGGTTGAAGGCTCCTAAACCAAATCACATGTTCATAACTCAAACCTGTAAAGTATAGCACAAACAATCCTAATACCAACTCCAAGCTTAAATAGCGTCAGGAGACCCTAAAAGTCAGAGTTCTCGAAGGCGATGCACCGTGGCTGGCAAGTCGGCAGCTAAACGAATCTGTTGATTCGGGCGACTGATTCGGCGGTGTGCGGGCGGTATGAGACGGTTGAATACACTCACAACCCCATTACGCACAATCGTTAAACAATGAACAACATTACCATTCTTGCCCTCATAAGCATCCTCTTTAAGCGTGCGATCTTTTACATGGTGTAACCCATTTTCTATTTGCCAATGATTTCGTATCCAATGCAATAATTGCTGGGCTGACGCCTCTTTAGCCGATAACGACGTTAGGATAAACCAATGCTCTCTTCCCTTAGGCGTTTGTTTTTCTAAAACAGCTCCTTGAGAAGCACTCGGAAACTCACAGTCTGTTCTCACATACCTCATGATTTCTTCGTCGACAAGCCATAAACGTCGGGTACAGGCCCCCCTTTTTCAGCCGTGACCTCCGATATGTCTGGAGGACGGGCTTCTAGGCTGTTAAACCACAGTCGTAACGTCTCGTTTAATTGTGGCTGATTTCCTTTAATTCGAATAAGATAATGACGATTTAGGCCTCGAATCGCTTCACATAAATGACGCCCAGAGAAAAAAGCATCCCCCATAAAGAGTTCAATACTTGGAAATTGTTCAACGAGTTCCTGCAAATGAGCGAGAAAGACTGTCGGCTCCGCTTCTTTTTTTTCAATACGCCATTGAGCCAAGGCTAATTGACTTTCTTGAGCAAACACATTCAGTGCCATAAAGACATCTCGTGGATTCTCTCCCGTTCGGCACCCTCGTACGGCTTTACCATCGATCGACGCCACGATAGGCTGATCGGATACCAACGATTGAACCCATTGCGTGAACAGTTGGCTTAACGCATCGGGTGGGAGTCGTTTCAATGTGTTGCGATAGGTTTCTGCAATGGGGGGATGAGCATGGGTAAAGCCCAGTAAAGGAGCTGCTTCTTGCCAATGAGTTTCGATGTAAAAGGCAATGTTTTCAATGGTGGTCTGCCCCACCAAAAACCCTAATAGAATCGCCTTGAGTAAGGCAGGAAGAGGGTGGCGAATGCCTCGTTTATAACGAGGATCTTGGATCGTATCGAGATGCTGAAAAAGAGTCATGTTTAGGAGGATCGTCTACATAACGGAAACACTCTTTATTTAACTACAAACACAGCTAGACTTTTAGGGTCTCCTGACCCAGATTACTGAAAAAAATATATTTTAAGCTCTGCGATACGCCCAAATGGCTACCACGATTAAAAAGCACAACGGAAGGCTGGCTGCCACCAACGCATTGACCAACGGCAAGCTTGCCAGTTGAGCACACAGGGGCTTGCTCACTAAATAAATAAACAACACCGCCGCACAACTGATAAGGGGAAGCAAGCCATTGCTTCGTGGGGCTACTCGGCCCAACAGCCCCCCTAGCACCGCCAGCAACACCATAGAAGGCAGTGCCTGCCACCGTGTATGCACGGCAACTTGCGTTTGCGGCGTGGAAAGAGGCAACTGAAACTGTTGGCACAGTTGCTCTAAGCGAAGTAATTGCCAAAACGGAAGCCACTCGCTAGGGCGAACGGCCAAACTTAATAGCTCAATGGTGTCGTTATTCCAAAACAGGGTTTGTTTTGGCTGATGCGTTTGTTGAACCATGGTACCATCACTCAGTAAATTGGCCTGATTCACCTGATGCAACACCACGGGGGTAGAGGGATACCCCTGACGAGGACGCTGCCACGTTAGTTTAGGGCTAATACTTAATTGCTTAACATAAGCCGATGCCCCCCCCCCAGCCAACGTGGAGGGTGAAGCCTCGTAACGAACATAAATCACATCCGTGGCCTGATACAACGATAACTTACCAAAGTAAATAAGCTCCTGCAAAGCGGGCTTACCGTGGTTCAACGCACAGGCATCGGCGTAGCGTGGCAACACAAACCCCTTACTACCTTGATCTCGTAAATGGTACTGCTTATTTAGTTGTTGCAACGTAGGCCCTACCCACGGCATCATCAGTTCCTGCATGGCAAACAAGGCCACCCCCAGCACGAGGCCGAGACGGGCTAAAAACCACAACAACCGTTGCCGACTTAACCCCAACGCCTGAAAGGCCAGCCACTCGTTTTGTTGGCTCTTTTGACGAACCAACAAGGTGCATCCTACTAGCGTTGCCATGGGCAAGGTAGATACCAGCAGCGTGGGGATGTTGAGCAACAGTATCCAGCCTGCTTGTAGCGATGAAAGATGCCCAGCCGTTAACGCACCAAGCAACTTCACCACGGTTTCAGGCATCAACCACAACAGGGTAAACAATGCCAAGCAAGCCATAATAAAGCGAAACACGGTTGGCAATAAATAGCGTTCGGCTCGTAGCAACACGGGAAAAGGTAGCTTAAACAAGTTGGAATCCCTCGCCTAAATACAGCGATTTTACCATCGAACTTTCCGCCACGGCCTGCCGATCCCCTTCAAACACCACCTGACCATCAAACATCACATAGGCCCGATCAATCAGCTTGAGGGTGGCTTGAGGGTTGTGATCGGTAATTAAAATACTAAGGCCACGTTCCTGCCGAAGCCGTTGTATTAAGTGTTGGAGTTCTTCAATCGTGATAGGATCAATGCCTGTAAAGGGTTCATCTAACAGGAGTAAACGAGGATTGGCCGCCAAGGCACGAGCGATTTCTAATCGCCGACGCTCGCCACCAGAGAGTTGCAGGGCCAAGGTGTTGGCAAGCTTGGTTAGGCCGAACTCTTCCAACAACTGAAAGGCTTGATCGTGTTGTTGTTTGGCGGAAAGCCCTTGAAGCTCCAGCACCAAACGTAGGTTATCTAGGGCGGTAAGGCCACGAAACACCGATGTTTCTTGCGGTAAATAGCCTAGCCCTTGGTGGGTTCGTTCGTGCATGGGCAGGCGTTTAATAGATTGCCCTTCAAAAAGGATATCGCCACAATCGGGCTGAACAACCCCAACCACCATGTAAAAACTTGTGGTTTTACCCGCACCATTAGGCCCCAGTAAACCAACAATTTCGGCGGCTTGCACGGTAAAGGAAACATCACGAACAACGGCACGTTTACCGTAGGTTTTATGAACGTGGCGAACAGTTAGCATCATCATAGGGCAAAGGGGGAATTCTTTTAATCTAAGGGGGGGTACTATAAACTACTGGAAGCGATCCACCGTAAACTCTTCCTCTTCACTTAGGCGGTGTGAGGGTGCCACGGCCAAGGCGGGGTTCGCAGGGGGCGTGGTCGCCACTGAGGCCTTGGTACGAGTGGAGCCTTGGGCAACAGGAGCCGTCGTCGCCTGTTCCTTCTTTTTCTCTTGCACCAAAATGGTTTTCACGTTACCCCGAGCATCAAAATATTGAGGGTTGGCAGTAATGGTTATTACATCACCCGTTACTTGACGCAAGGCTTCACGAATGGTAGAACGCCCCACAAACACGGCATGATCAATCTCGGTGCTGCCGCTTGCAGAAGGCTTGAAATAAAACGTCGCCTTGGGGCCACGAGCCACATACTGCTCAAACTCTAAATACACACGGCCACTACTAAGAAGTTGATTGGCGGGTTTATCAAACTGCTGAAACTGAGAATCTAACACAATGGGCTTTTTGTTTGCCTGCTTAAACACACTGTGAGCCTGACCTTCGGCCGTGAACAAATCTCGCTGAGGCTCCAAGGTAATTAACTGAGCCTTTACGGTACCTGTGGGCTGTTGCACATGGGCATTACCAATCAGCTTGAGGCGTTCGGCCTGCTGTTGAGCGTTGAGGACCAACAACGCCTCATTCGCTTGAGCCGTTGTCTCTTGCGTACGGATTCGCACATTGCCTTGAGCATACAACTGATTGCTTAGTTGATCAAACTTTTGTACAGCAGAGTTGACCACCGTGGGGCTACTCCCCCCTTGGGCGTGAGTGGTTGATTGTACGCCCCCTTCGGCGGTGAAGAGTTTACGCACAAAATTAAAGTTGGCCTGCGGGGCAGTAAGGGTATCACTGGCCTTGGTAATCACCACATCACCACTAAAAAAGGCTTGCTGTGGCTGATTATTCGCATCCAACAACACATGCCCCTGTTGGCAACGAATAGTCATGCCCCCCGAGGTAATCACCACGTGGCCGTTAAAGTTGGAACGCTGCTTATTGGCATCGTAGGTTTGGGTATCGGCCTGAATGGTAATGGCCTTATCCATGACCAAAAACGATTGTGCCGCCTGCCCTTGAGGGAGATAGCCCCAGCCTGCCAACAGCAAACTCGCTAGCAGACCCAAGGTAAAAAAGCGAGAAAATAGCATAGTAAACACCCTTCTAGGTACGCCAATCGGTACGCAAACAATCCATTATTACTAAGCCTAGCACAAAAACAGCAAGAATTCAAAAGCCCATTCGGGCGTGCAATGAAGTGTTGAACGCTGGGGGCGTTCGCCCTCGCAATGAAACACCGAACGCTAGAGGCGTAAAAAGCTAAAAAATGGAGTTTATAGGGGCTTCGCCCCTATAAATACTGAAGGGGGGAGCCTTTGAGAGGTTTTTCACAATGAGGATCTTGCGTAAGAATTGAGATTGTCCCTCCTCACTGTGGGGGCGAATGCGCCGGCCTCTCAAGATTGCCCGTAGGGCAATGCGAAACGAGAGACTTAGAACACTCGACAAACCCTTTTGTAGAGCTTTCTATAGGTAAAATGTGGCACACCCTAGGTAAGCTTGAGCCAGTGATGAATATCATCGGCAATCATGGCTAACTCAGGTTCTAGTACCACATCATGATAACAGTGGGGGTAGAGTAACAGTTGATGTTGGCCAACATAAGGCCATGCTAGTTTTTCAAAGAGCTTGACACTTTGCTGACTATCAATCACGGTATCTGCTTCGGGAATGACCCAGCAGGTAGCTTGCGTTAAACGTGGTAACTGCCATTGGGCAAGCCACTGGTAAGGTAGCACGCTTAACATAAAGCGGGTAGGTTGTTGCACGGGCTGATTCGCTTTAGTGGCAAACTCTGGCCAGTACTGGCTAAATATGCTTTTAACTAGCTCGGCCTGACGTGTAATGGCATCGAGTCCGTAGGGGAGTGTCATTACAGGGGCTTGCCCTGTGAGCCAACGCCATAGTGTTTGGGCAATAAACGTGGGTGGAAAGCGTTGTGCGTTGGGCTTAAAGGCAGGGGCCAATAGGCACAAACGCTGAAACTGCTGGGGGTGCTGTTTCGCCAGTAGGGTAGCTAGCAGGCCACCAAGGCTTAACCCCATCAGCGTCCATTCTTGGGGATGATTGGTTTCAAAAATGGGGTGGGGGTGTTGGCGTAAATGCTGCCATAGGGCATTGGCATCGTTCCACAGTTGTTTAAAGCTACGCAGGGTATCAAAGGCGAAACGTTGATGCCCAAAGCCACGCAAATCGAGCACTACCAATGTATCAAAGCCCGCACTGAGATGCTCAAAAAAGGGTCGAGCCACAAGGTTGCTTCCCCCCAAACCCATAAAAAACAGACAGGCTCGCCCCGTTGGATGTGGGTGTTGCGGATGAGCCACGTGAAAGGTAAACCACAGGCCATCGCTTGTTTTAAATTGATGATCGTGCCATGCCAGTGTCAATGGGCAGGCAAGGGGATTCCTCTGAGGAGGGGGATTCTCTTGCACAGGCAACGAGGTAGACATTGCCTCCAGCGTAACAGCTGACGCATTACCACTGGTGGCGGGGAACAAAGTAGCCGAGGACATCATCATAGAGATGCACCCTTCTTATGTTTACTTAATTTTACGAGAGTGTTAACTAAAGGTTGTTTACAAACTGTGTTAGTCCAATGCCTTACGTTGCCCTCTGGGCAAC
>JBJTUB010000172.1:0-3469 GCA_046080465.1 Vampirovibrionales bacterium
GCGGGTTGTAACCAATGGAATACGTTTAGGGCTAGCCTTCTACGAAGCCATTCAACACATCTTTGGAAAAGAGTCGTAAATTATTTAAAATACTATAGAGAGGCCGTTCCTCCCTCCCTACAACTCTCCCCCCTAAGCTACTCTCTGGGCGAAGCCCCTAGATACCCCTGTTTTTATTATTAATTCTACTGATTTTTAACAACTTAACAAGAGCTAGTCTAGGTTTAGACGACTTTTTTCAAAATAGCTTTTAGTTAATACTCTCGATTATTTATAGGGGCTTCGCCCCTATAAACCCCAATGTTGGACTTACCTCAACCTAAAGCTGTTTAACTATATTGCCTTAGAAAGTTTCCTACCCCTATGTTGCGTACGGCTTCCCCTGTTTTATCATTACGTTTGCTTCTACAGCTAGTGCCACAAACATGGCTGGCGGTACGCCCTGCGTTGGTAATGGCCTATATGGTTTGGTGGACGTGTTTGGCCTGTATGCTAGCCAACACGCCAAGCTGGGCAGAGACCGCCCTAAGCATTAGCCGTAACCCACAAGGGGGCGTGTCTCTTCAGCTTCAGCAAGAGGCCTCTAGCGAGGTCCCCTCGCCCTCGTCCGCCATTTACGAGCATCTGGATAACGGCGTCTACAAGGCCGTTATTCGTACCAGTAACGCCCAACAGCTAGCCAACACTCAGCCGATGGTGATGGATAGCACGGGGCAGTTGATTGGTCGGGTAGAGGCGTTGAATGAAACAGAACTGCTAGTAACCGTGCCAAACGCTGTTCAGCTTGGCCAAGGAAAGATTCCCGTGTACGGCAAGATGGTTCATCCTAAGGTAGCGGTATCGCCGTCTGCAACGTATACCAAGAGACGCATCTCCCCTCAACGCCTGTTGGCTCCATTAAGGCCAGTGCATCCTCGGGGGGAGGGGCGTTCGGTGCAAGAATCAACGCCCGCTCTCCAAGCCACGGCTCTAGCCACGCCTTCTATTGGCACGCCTATCACGCTACCGTTAGAGGCTCTTTCCCCTGTGGTACCTGCGTTTCAGTATCTGCCACACAGTGTGTTGCTTCAACGCCAGTGGCTAGATCACTACTTAAACGAGGCCACCTTACTGAATAACACCCCTGCCTTGATGAATGAACAGGTGTTGCAACAATTAGGGCAAGCCATCAGTGGTGTGTTGGCTCTGTTGCTGGCCTTGGTGGGGGTATGGCTTTTGAGGCAACCAGTGCAACAGTGGCTACATCAGGCTCAGCAACAGCGTGTATGGTCGAGCTTGTTGACATCGCTTCGTACAAGAGGGGGGGGGATTCATCAGATAGCAGAAGCAGAGGAAAAGGCGGAGGTATCCGCCGTGCTAACGGAGCCTGCTTCGCTCGGTCGTGCCTCGGCATTTTTAAGCACACTGCAACAACAAACGCAGGCTTCCGCCATGTTAGAGGAGGCCGTGCCTGCACACCCCCCACTGCCTCGTTTAGCCTCTAGCTTGGGAATCGAGGCATCCCCTCCTGTGGCTAGCGATCTCTTTGAACACGCTACCGAGCCGTTAGTACACCATCGTGAATCCGAGCCTGTGGCAAGCAAGGCACCTGTAGAGAATCGCCCTCTGCTCACGTTAATTCAAGGGGGGCAATCAGAAGCCTTGGCTCGAAAGGTCAGCACGCTTAAGTCTGCCATTCGTAAAACGAAGGCCATGCCGCCTCATCCCTTGTTGGTGGCTGCCAAGGCCGTGGCCTTGCGTGAAGCTCAGCCAATGCCCGCCGTTAGTACGATGGGGTGCATTACCTTACAGCAAAGCTTGGCTCGTATGAGCCAGTTACGTTTTTCTTGTTAGATAGTGTTGTCACGAAGTCAAGAATGGAGGAAGTTCAAGGAAAAACAAACGGCTTTTGTAAAACGCTTGCGTTTTCTCGCTTGCGGGCGTGTACACAGAAGTATATAACGAAAAAAACGGATTGTTTTGACACAGAAGTTACCCATTATTGTCGTTGTGACGATACTATCTAGGCGATGATTTGCTTTTATTCCCTGCATCTACTATAATAAAAGAATCTATTTTTTGAACAATCGTTATCCTTTTTTATCTCCCCTGAGGCCGTGATGTCAACTGCTACCCCTATTATTTATTTCGATCAACAATTTGTTCCTGAAGAAAAAGCCGTTGTTTCGGTTCGGAATCATTCGTTTTTGTACGGAACCAGCCTGTTTGAAGGTATCCGTGGGTATTGGGTGCCAGAGCAAAATGCCATTAGTATTTTTGCCAACCAAGAACACTTTGCCCGCTTATTGAGCAATGCCAACATTTTTGGAATGCACATTGAAGAAACCCTAGAGCAGTGTTGCCAAATTACCGCCGAACTCATTCAGCGTAACGGCCACAAGGGTGATACCTACATTCGGCCAACTATTTATAAGCATGCCCATGTTATTGGCCCCTATTTGGATAAAATCCCGAATAGCCTTACGATTTTCACCCAGCCCTTGGGAGCCTATGTCGATATTGATTCAGGCTTGAGTGTCTGTGTTTCATCGTGGCGACGTTTAGGCGACAATATGATTCCGCCCCGTGCCAAGGCAGGCGGTGCGTATATGAATACGGCCTTAATTAAAACAGAAGCGTTACGCAACGGCTATGATGAAGCCATTGTACTGACGCAAGAAGGCCGTGTTTCAGAGGGGTCGGCGATGAACTTGTTTATTGTTCGTAACGGTAAATTGGTGACTCCAGCCGTTACAGAAAATATTTTAGAAGGCATTACCCGCAACGTGATTATTGAACTCGCCAAAGCAGAACTCGGCTTAGAGGTTGAAGAGCGTCAAGTGGATCGTACCGAATTGTATGTTGCCGATGAAGCGTTTTTCTGTGGTACAGGGGCGCAGGTCGCCCCCATTACCAGTATTGATAAACGTCCTGTAGGTACAGGGGAGATTGGCCCTCTTTCTAAACAAATTCAAGAGCTGTATTTCGATGTTGTCAAGGGCAAGGTGGCCAAATACAAGCATTGGTGTACGTTGGTTCCTTTGGTGTAGAAGACTTTGCAAAAGGGTTGTTCGAGGCTGCTAAGTTCCTCGCTTTGTGTCGTCTTTCAGACGACTTTGAGAGGCCGAGGCGTTCGCCCCCACAGTGAGGAGGGACAATCTCAATTCTTACGCAAGATCCTCATTGTAAAAAACCTCTCTATAGTATTTTGAAAATAATCCGCCTATTCCTGCGTTCCTCGTTTTGCATTGCCCTGCGGGCAATCTTGAGAGGCCGGGGCGTTCGCCCCCACAGTGAGGAGGGACAATCTCAATTCTTACGCAAGATCCTCAATGTGAAAAACCTCTCAAAGGCTCCCCCCTAGGTTATTTATAGGGCCTTCGCCTCTATAGACCCGTTTTCTCAAAGAGGGTTACGCAACCAATGCTCGGTGCTTCATTGCGAGGGCGAACGCCCCTTTTGTAGAGGCTTCTATCGAAAGCTTCTAGCC
>JBJTUB010000173.1:0-5986 GCA_046080465.1 Vampirovibrionales bacterium
TGTCACCGTGTAGGTTTCTATAGAAAGCTCTGCGAAAGGTTAAATTGCTCTGTTCCTTCTCCCTTAGGGAGAAGGTTAGGATGAGGGAAACGCAGACGAAACCTAGGTTGGTGACATCCCTCACCCCAGCCCTCTCACTAAGGGAGAGGGGGTAACTGGGCTTTTGAGGAAGCGGGTTTCTAGGGGCGAAGCCCCTAGAAATAATCGAGGGGGGAGAGTGTTGAGAGGTTTTTCACAATGAGGATCTTGCGTCAGAATTGAGATGGTTCCTCCTCACTGTGGGGGCGAACGCCCCGGCCTCTCAAGATTGCCCGTAGGGCAATGCAAAACAAGGGACTTAGAACCCTCGAAAAACCCTTTTGCAGAGCCTCCTATACTATATCACACTCTGTGTGTAAAAACTACTACACCCAGAGGATGTAAGCCACAGGGGGAAGGCTTATAATAGGGGCTACGCTTTTTCTTGACGATTTACTTTTTCTAGGTGACACACTATGGATTTGTTACATCCTTTACGTTCTTGGCACCCTTTAAACACTCGCCCCCCTTGGTACGATCTGCAGGGGTGGTTTGTGCATCGGCCAAACGTACCAACGGCAGGGGTGCAAAAAACGTGGAGGCGAGCCTCTCTATGCTCCCTAGGGATAATAGGGCTACTCGGGATAGTTGGCCTCAGTCTGCTAGCATCAAACGTGTGGGCAGCGGCTCCCCCTAGCCCCTCAGCAGGGTTTAACCTAAGCCTAAACAGTGGCGATGGTAGCCCGCAAAGCGTCAGCCAAACCGTTCAGATTCTACTGTTGCTCACTGTGTTAAGTTTGGCCCCAAGTATTTTAGTCATGATGACGGCCTTCACCCGTATTGTGATTGTCCTTTCACTCTTGCGTCAAGCCATGGGTACGCCTATGCTTCCGCCCAACCAAGTGCTGGTGGCCATGGCCTTAATTCTCACGTTTTTTGTCATGGCACCCACCTTCGATAAAATTAGCACCCAAGCCTTTCAGCCGTTTATGGCACAAAAAATTACGCAAGAAGTGGCCTTTGAACGCACCATGGAACCCATGCGGTTGTTCATGTTTAAGCAAACCAACCAAAGCGATATTGCATTGTTTATTAAGCTCGCCAAGTTAAAACGCCCTCGTAACACGAACGATGTTCCCACGCATGTGTTGTTGCCCGCCTTCATCATGTCTGAAGTAAAAACAGGGTTTCAAATGGGCTTTGTGATGTTTTTGCCGTTTTTGATTATTGATTTGGTGATTTCATCGATTCTTGTCTCGATGGGGATGATGTTTCTGCCCCCTGCTACTGTGGCCTTGCCCTTTAAGTTAGTACTGTTTGTGTTGATTGATGGATGGCAACTGTTGTGCCAAGCCTTGGTACTCGGGTTTAAACAATGACTCTTATTGAAGAGAAGAAGTTTGTACAACCTTAGTTTTCTCGTTTTGTATTGCCCTTTGGGCAATGTTGAGAGGCCGTTCCTCCCTCTCAACACTCTCCCCCCTTTGCTTAATAACGGGGGCTAACGCCCCCATTGCCCCCTGTTTTTGAGTCACTAGAGGTTTTTAGATTTCTATTTATGACTATAACCCTTTTTTTAGATTTACTTAAAGAAACCATCTTCACCAGTATGATTTTATGTTCGCCCGTGTTGGTGACGGCGTTGGTGGTGGGGTTGCTTATTTCCCTCCTGCAAGCCGTTACCAGTTTGCAGGAGCAAACAATTACCTTTGTGCCTAAAATCTTAATTTGTGGAGCCGTACTCATCTTCACTGCCCCTTGGATGCTGGATCAACTTACGGGGCATACTCGGCATTTGTTCGCTATTTTACTAGAGCTAGCAAAATCGGCAGGCGGAGGCTAACTGGGCATGTGGATTCCCAACAGTTTGATGGAGTGGCTACAATCGCCGTGGCTTAGTTTTGCCGTCTTACTGAATACCCGCATTAGTGGTTTTTTAATTACCGCTCCGTTTTTTAAAAACCCTGGGTTTAACATGCGGTTAAAGCTGTTTATCTCTGTCGGGCTGACGCTTTGTTTTGCCAGTGTCCTACCCAACACCTTGCCCCACGCCCCTACCAGCCCCTTGGCGTTTGCCTTATGGGCCTTGCAGGAACTGGGTATCGGGTTGCTACTCGGGTTTTTATCTAGCCTTGTGCTAGAATCGCTTGGCGTGGCGGGCGAGGTATTGGCCATGCTTTCGGGCTTATCCAACGCCCAAATTATGGACCCCACCACGGGACATAACTCTCAAGTTATTACAGGGTGCTTAATGCAATTAGGGCTAATGATTATATTGTGCAGTAACCTACACCATAGCCTGTTACAGATACTCTACCTTACCTTTGAGCAAGTACCCCTACAAGCATGGTTTAGCACAGGCGACCTAGACGATTTGTTTAAGCGAGTGTTGTTTTTGGCGGGTCAACTGTTTAGTATTGGCTTATTGGTAGCCGCCCCCATGCACGCCACCTTGTTTTTGGTGGAAGTGTGTACGGCTTACATTTCAAAAACCATGCCTCAAATGCACATTATTCAGATTCTTACCCCCATGAAAACCCTGAGTGCCTTGGGGATTTTACTCGCTTTTTTACCCTTTGCCGTGGATTCCATGACGCATTACTGGGGGATTCACCTAAAACACCTCACTCAGGTATTCAAATAAGGGGCATTTGCCCCCGCAAGCCCATTCGGGCGTGCGATGAGGGGGTGTTGGGTTGGCCTCGTAAAACGGCAAGTCGATCTTGCGTTTCGGTGGGTGTTTAAGTGACCTCTCTCACCTAGAAACAAAATAGTCGCTTCTGTTGCCTAGGTTTCTACGTTAGATGTAGGAACTTTCCATAAAAAACTAAAGTTTGAGGCGAGCCTACCGATAATAATAAAAGAAAGCATCTTTAAACTTCAAAAAGTATCAAATTAAAACAAAAAAGAAGGGAACTGCCCCCATGCCTCCATGCCTCCAGTGTAGAACAAACACGACGGGGCTTCACCCTGAGTGAACTGTTGATTAGCTTGGCCGTGCTGGGGCTCATTAGTGCCTTAACCCTACCTAGCATTTTTAACAGTGTTAGCACAGGGCAAATGAAGGCCAAACAGAAAGAAGCTATTCAAGTAATACAAACTATTATGTATCAAGGCTTTATGAATGGCGATTTTCAAACGTTCTCAAACTGGGGGATTCAAAACACCAGCGACCCCATTGTGCAGTATTTCACTAGTAAGCTAGCTGGTGCTACCCACTGCCCCAAGGGTACCACCACGCCCCCTTGTACCCACAACTGGTGGAATTATGGGTTGAGTCATGCCGAGAATAATCACTCGGGGCGTTGGGTACTACCCAATGGGGTGGGTGTTTGGCTTTACTTACATGGCGTAAACTCTTCTACCATTAGTTGGTTCATCGATGGTAATATGAGCAATACCGTATCAACATGGGGTGTAGCAGGGGCTGATCTATTTCATATAGCCTGCAATATTAGTAACACGAATCAAACTTTTGTCACCAATTCACCCGCCAAACCAGGGCAATGTACTGCATGGAATGAGGCCCATCAAGCAACCTACAATGCGTTGTATCAATAACCCTTGGGGCTGTTTGCAACGAGTTGCACCCTTATCCTAATAAATACGTCATTACGAGCCGTTGTGCGTAGCCATCCCCCACAGGAACGCAACATCGATTCGCCGTTTGACGCAACCGACGTTCACCCCCTCATTGCGTGGGCGAATGCCCCCCTCATTGCACGCCCGAATGGGTCTATAGGGCCTGTAACGCAGTACGTAAAGCTTTCGTCGCTTGACGAGGGTTACTTAACCACTCTTTCGCACGGCTCACCACGGTTTGCATTCCCTGTAAGTGTTGCTCTTGTACCGCATAACGTTGCCGCAACGCATTCAGTTCTTCAACGGTTTGCTGAAACACCCGCTCACGAGGTTCGTAGCTCCAAGCCGTCGCCAAATGCCCTAAGCTGGCACCTATCCCCACCAAAGCAAGAGCCACGCCTACTTGCCGAATAAGGGGCTTGTGCTGTTTTAGGCTTTCCACAGGATGCAACACATCATAGTGTGCCACGCTGGCGGGGGCTTCCTCTGAAGAAGGAGCGGAAAGCGTCACCGTATCTTGAGGGGGGGCAGGTACGGTGGCAGGCGTGACGGCCTCTTGCCGTGGTGCCTTAACCGTTGCAAGTGGGGCAGAGACCCTAGAAGCTGAAGAGAGTAGAGAAGATACCATGAACGAGAGTCCCTTTCTTTAGGTAGCAACCGCATCAACGCATTTTTCGGAACGCTTAAACGTTTTTCTCTCGGTTTTTCAACGTAATCCGAATAGGAGCCCCCGTCAACTCGATGGCCGCACGCAAGCGTTTTTCCAAGTATCGCTGATACGTTTGACTCAACAAACTGGAATCATTAACAAACAACACAAAAGTGGGGGGTTCGGCACTGGCTTGGGTTGCATACAATACCTTAAGCTTTTTATTCTTCATCAAGGGGGGTTGGTTTTGGCTAATAGCATCTTGCATTAATTGGTTTAACACGCTGGTACTCACCCGACGACGACAGTTTTCAAGCACCGTTTGAGCTAGTTCCAACAATTTATGCACCCGCTGGCCTTCGTTGGCAGAGACAAACAAAAACGGTGCAAACACCAACGAGGGAACATCCGCCAACAAACTCTTTTTAAACTCTTGCACACTGTTAGGGGTTTTATTGGGAATCAAATCCCACTTGTTGACAGCAACAATCAACCCTTTGCCTGCATCTAAGGCTTTTTGAATAATGCGTTTGTCTTGATCGGTAATGCCTTCAACGGCATCCAGTACCACCACCACCACATGACTCCGCTGAATGGCCTCAACACTGCGGTCGACTGAAAACAGCTCCACCCCAAAATCTACCCGACTTTTACGCCGAATACCTGCCGTATCCACCAATAAATACGGCTTATCCTTATAAACAAAGGGGGTATCAATGGTATCACGGGTTGTGCCAGATACATTCGAGACGATGGTACGGTTTTCACCCACCAAGGCGTTTAACAAGCTCGATTTACCCACGTTGGGGCGACCCACCAAGCTAAGACGCAAGGGTGTTTCCGCATCGCTTTCGTCTCCGTTTAAGCCTTTGTGGGGGGGGAACATGGCCACCACCATATCTAGCACATCGCCCACCGTGGTAGAACCGTGCAAAGCAGAAATAGCGACAGGGTCACCCGTTAGGCCAAGGCCGTAAAACTCGGCACTGTTGCCCACATCTTCAATACGGTCAATTTTATTAACGGCCAACAACGCAGGCTTGCCACTTTCGCGAATCCACTGAGCCACCCAATCATCATCTTCAGTAATGCCTGTATGGCCATCCACCATAAACACAAGCACATCGGCTTCAGTAATGGCTAACTGAACCTGCTGATTAATAAGCGGTGCAAACGGATCGTTTGGGTCTTCATGCACCCCCCCTGTATCCATTAATAAAAAGGGAGTTCCACACCATTCCACAGGATGAAACGAGCGATCACGCGTCACCCCTGGCTGATCATCCACAATGCTTTGTCGGTGTCCAATCAGGCGATTCACAAAGGTCGATTTTCCCACGTTGGGACGACCCACCACAGCCAGCACAGGCAGGCGAGTTGCATCGTAGTGATCTAGGGTATATGCTTCTTTAATTTTTCTAATTTCTTTGGTTTGAGCCATCATGATGTGTTGGTGTCCTTATATGGTGTTTATTCTAAGTAGGGGCTGTTTGCAAATAAATTACTGTAACTATAGATACCGCTTATGAAACTCAACCAAAAACGTGATTTTAGTCATGTATCAATGGGGTATCTAGGGGCGAAGCCCCTAGAATAACTGAGAGTGTTAACTAAAGGTTGTTTACAAACGATGTTAGTCTCCTGCCTTAAGTTGCCCTCTGGGCAACGTAGAGAGGCCGTTCCTCCCTCTCTACAACTCTCCCCCCTGAGTTACTCTAGGGGCTTCGCCCCTAGATA
>JBJTUB010000174.1:0-1477 GCA_046080465.1 Vampirovibrionales bacterium
ATATTTTGAGGGAGGATACTTAAAATACGATCCCATTTACTTGCATTCTGCATAAACTCTAGCCTTATTACTGAACAGGAAACACAGCTAGAGCTTACCACAAATACTATCTTAGCACATATGGGGCGAAGCCCCTATAAATCCGTTTTCTCAAAGAGGTTTACGCAACCAGCGTTCAACGCTTTATTGCAGGCCCGAATGGGCTTTTGCAGAGGGTTCTATACCAAGCTAGGCATCCGCTTGTTTAGCGTTAAGCCCACGGCACTGTAGCGGGGCATCACGCTGGCACTGGTCATCAACCCTGCTTGCCCTTGGTTTAATAATTCTACCCCACGTGCCATAAAGCCAGTCGCTGGGCCACACACGTTATCCACCATGCTGGCATCATCGCCCACCACAAACTGATGCGATGTGGTTTTACCATAGGCTGTCACCCCTGTTACAGTAACGGTGGTAGAACACGGCTTTTGCGGATTGCGGGTATCCACCAAGCCCCCCACGGTAACTTGATTGCGATCGCAAATACCAGCCAACTCTAAAATAATATCGTCGGCGTGTTCCATGTTCACCAATTCAATCAAACCGTTGCGGTTATCTAGCTCTTGCATGACTTGGGCATCACTCATGCTGGCTACTTTGGTGGCCGTAAAGCCAGGTAAGTGAATTAAATCTTCACGAATCGTGGCTTTATACTGTTCCCAGTTCGCCACGCCTACCCCAAAGTGAATGTTGACACGTTCTACTTTCACAAAGCTTTGAGCTGCGACGGCGGCCACGGTGGTCAAAAAGCCAGGGGTCGCCCCTGCCCCTGTAATGTAAAGAATATTTCGGGCTTTAAGCTTCTCGGTCAGGGGCATTAGTAATTCCACGGCTTTGGTACGTTTTAGGGCATCTACCATCACGCCTTCAAAGGGGGTTTCGTCGCAAATCATCGTCACGGTGTTGGCAAAAAAGTCTACAGGTAAGTTCGGCAAGGCCATAAAAATTGCGTCAATGTGTTGGCCGTGCTGTTGCAACAGTTGACGAATTGCATTAGGGGTTTCTACAGAAAGGTCACCCCACTGGCTCACACTTACAAGTGATTCTAACTCATGGGTGGGCAACCCATTCGGCTCATAGGCAAAGCCTAAACTATCGGCCATGGCAATCACGCTAAACCCGTTACGAGCCTCAAGCACCTTAGCCATACCACGACCCAAACCACCCGAACCTAAAATAGCGACACGAATACTCATCATCAGGGTTGACTCCTTTTTTAAACGATGTCCATTGAAACAGTAGAAACGAGTAGTATCATACAAAAAACGAAGCTAACTTGCAAACGTTCCAACGATTTAACAGGAGACCCTAAAAGTCTAGCTGTGTTTGTGGTTAAATAAAGAGTGTTTCCGTTATGTAGACGATCCTCCGAAACATGACTCTTTTTCAGCATCTCGATACGATCCAAGATCCTCGTTATAAACGAGGCATTCGCCAC
>JBJTUB010000175.1:0-4688 GCA_046080465.1 Vampirovibrionales bacterium
AAAGCCCATTCGGGCGTGCAATGAGTCGATGAACGTTGGTTGTGTCAGACAGCAAGTTTGTTTCGCAGAGTTTTCTATAGAAAGCTCTGTAAAAGGTTAGGATGAGGGAAACGCATGCTACACCTAAGTTGGTGAAATCCCTCACCCCAGCCCTCTCCCTTAGGGAGAGGGGGTAAAGTTTTTTTGCAGAGTCTTCTATAGGTGTAATACCAATTCTCACATTGAATAGCGTAAGAACTGGTTTCTTTTTTTGGGGGGCAACGGGGGCGTTAGCCCCCGTTAATAAACCTAGGGGGAAGCCTTTGAGAGGTTTTTCACAATGAGGATCTTGCGTAAGAATTGAGATTGTCCCTCCTCACTGTAGGGGCGAACGCCCCAGCCTCTCTACATTGCCCGTAGGGCAATACAAAGCGACAAGCGAGAGAATATGCTATTCAATCTTTTAAATGGTATTACAGTTTACAGAGAGTCCTTTGAAGACACCTCCAAAGGACTCTCTGTAATAATGGCAATAGGCGATAGCCTACAGCCCAATTTTGCTTAATAGCATGGTGACTGGATCGTGGAAGCGATCGACCACACGCTCTTTTAGCGGAATAATACCGTTATCGGTAATGCGAATCTGCTCGGGGCAACGATCCGTACAACATTTGGTGATGTTGCAATAGCCAATCCCCGCCACATCTTTTAAGAAAGGCAAGCGATCCACGGTATCCATGGGGTGCATTTCCAACTGGGCAATACGAATCATAAAGCGAGGCCCCATAAAGTGTTCAAACTTATTATGGTGACGCAACACATGACACGTATTTTGACAAATAAAGCATTCAATACACTTACGGAACTCTTGCGCCCGATCGGCATCTTCCTGCTGGTATCGCCATGTTTCAGAAGGGGTGTTGGGCCCAGTGAAGGGGACAATCTTCTTGTTGCACTCGTAGTTCCAGCTCACATCCGTGACCAAATCCTTAATCAAGGGGAAGGTACGCATGGGCTTGACCATCACGGGCTTATCGGCAGGCATGTGATCTAAGCGAGTTTTGCACATCAGGCTCGGCAGACCGTTCACTTCGGCTGCACAGCTACCACATTTGGCAGCCTTGCAGTTCCAGCGTACAGCTAAATCGGGTTGGGCGTTGGCTTGAATCCAGTGAATGGCATCCAACACTACCCAACCAGGTTGCAGGGGGACGGTGTAATCGTGCAGTTGACCCACATGCTCGCCGTTGGCATCGCCTTCACCACGAAAGACTTTAAAAGTAACGTTACGGGTTTCCGTTGAGGCACTCATCATCATGGGGTTAGAGTCTCCCTTCTTCAGCCACAATCTGTTGTTCATCGGCTTTGTTAAACAAGGCTTCTAACTCTTTGGGCATGGATTCTTTTTCAAAGTAGCCCACCTGTACGGCATCACCTTCGCTCACCGTGGCCACTGAGGTGCGATACTGCCATTCTGTCTTCACATCTTTGGGGATATCAATATCAATACGGGTATGCCCACCACGGCTTTCAGGCCGTTGCAGTGCCGCACGGGTTACAATTTCAGACACCATAATCATGTTCATCAAATCGTGGCTCAAGTGCCAGCCTGGGTTGTAGGCACGGCTACCATCCACACGCACTTTTTTAGCACGTTCACGCAGTTTGGCTAAATCATCCAAGGCTTCTTCAAGGTATTTGGCTTCACGCACAATACCCACTTTGGCCTGCATCACTTCTTGCAATTCGGCGTGGACTTGGAAGGGGGTTTCAGCGGATTTATCACGCTCGAAAGGAGCCACAACTTCGGCGGCGTAGCGTTTGACTTCTTCAGGATTGATACTGGGTAGTTCCGTCATTTGCTTGGCACGTTCGGCTGCGTACAGCCCTGCACGACGCCCAAATACAATCAAATCAGAAAGGGAGTTACCGCCCAAGCGGTTGCCACCGTGCAACCCGCCAGAGCATTCGCCCGCAGCGTACAAGCCCTTGACGGTCACGCTCTCTTGGCTTTCGGCATCCACACGGATACCCCCCATGGTGTAGTGCATGGTGGGACCCACTTCCATCGGGCCTTTGGTAATATCCACATCGCCCAATTCCATGAATTGGTGATACATGGAGGGGAGTTTACGCTTAATGTAATCCGCCCCACGGTGAGAAATATCTAAGAAAGCACCGCCGTTGGGTGTACCACGGCCAGCTTTCACTTCTTCGTAAATGGCCAAGGCCACACGGTCACGGGTGGACAGCTCCATCCGTTCGGGGTCGTAGTGCTTCATAAAGCGTTCGCCCTTGTTGTTGAGCAAATGCCCACCTTCGCCACGAACGGCTTCGGTGACCAGCAAGCCCCGCACGGAGGGAGGACACACCATGCCTGTGGGGTGAAACTGGAGAAACTCCATATCAATCAGTTCGCCACCTGCACGCAAGGCCAAGGCATGGCCATCGGCGGTATATTCCCACGAGTTGGAGGTGACTTTGTAGGATTTACCAATACCACCACTGGCCATGATAATGGATTTGGCTCGGAATAGCACAAAACGGCCACTTTCACGCCAATAGCCAAAGGCTCCAGAAACGGCCTCGCCATCCTTGAGCAAATGCGTCATGGTGCATTCCATAAACACATCTATCCCGCAGTGGATACCTTTATCCTGCAAGGTGCGGATGAGTTCTAGCCCTGTACGGTCGCCCACGTGAGCCAAACGGCGGTAGGTATGTCCACCAAAGGCACGTTGCAGAATCTTACCATCGGGGGTGCGATCGAACACGGCTCCCCAGCTTTCGAGTTCTTTCACTCGCTCAGGGGCTTCTTGGGCGTGGATTTGAGCCATACGCCAGTTGGACATGTACTTACCACCCCGCATGGTATCTTTAAAGTGGGGAATCCAGCCATCTTCGGCATCGACGTTCCCCAAGGCGGCGGCCATGCCACCTTCGGCCATCACGGTGTGTGCTTTACCCAACAACGATTTTGTTACCAAGGCTACAGAGACCCCTTGGGCACTGGCTTCAATGGCGGCTCGCAAGCCTGCCCCACCCGCACCGATAACAAGCACATCGTAGGTTTTTGTTTCGTAATGAAGTTCAGACATCATCATCAAATAAACCTTATATTTTTAAAACGGTTAATGAGACTCACTCGTTTAGTGAGGCAATTGTTGAGCTGCATGAGCCATCGAGGCGAAATCAATGCCCCACGTGTTCCAATCTTTAATCACGCCTGCAGAAACCAAGCGAATGTAAAGATCGCACAAGCCTACAGTAAACAAGCTACCCCATGCGTAAAACCAGTGTTCTTGGTTCAGGATGGTTTGACCCTTCCACAGATTAAACCGAAACTTGTTAAACAAGCCGTTGGTGAAAAAGTTGAGCTTGCCCCCAATCAGATGACGTAAACTATGGCACGAAAACACATAGAGACTCAAGAAAATGGTATCCAACCAAATAATCAAGGAGCCCACGCCAAAGCCGAGCTGGCCGTTGTGCTGAATGGATTCAATGGCATGGTACCAGTGGAAGCCCACCAACACCAAGGCGACATACAAGAAGTAGCGGTGGAAGTTTTGCAACACAAAGGGGAAGACGGTTTCGCCCGTGTAATCGGCCAAGGGGCGTAGCAAGCCTTGCTTGGGTTTATCCACAGCACAGGCGGGTGGATCGTTAAACACGGCACGATAGTAGGTACGGCGATAAAAATAGCAGGTACCACGGAAGCCCAACGGTGCCCATAAAATCAAGAAGGCAGGCGAAAATTGCACCCACTCAAAGGCTTGTGGGAACATGGCCTTGAGGTTAGGCGAATAAAACGGCGAAAAATAAGGACCCACTTCAAAGTGACCATTTTCGCTGGCACGCCACAGGGCGTACACGGTAAATAAGGCCATCACAACGATGGTAAACACTTGTTCAGCCCACCAGGCATCGTAGCGATCGGTAACGCCGAAGCCTTGGGTGCGTAGGTTGCTTGTGCTGGGCGAGGAAGGAACGCTCATAGAAACCAGAAACCTCATAAGTAAACGGAAGAATAACGAGGGTGTGGCGAAAAAATCGCAAGGGTGCAACGTGCGTCCAGCGGCACGAAGATAAAATAACGTAAGCTTAGCTCAGAGTTTTGAGTTGCGATGATTAGCCGATACGACAAACGTATTTGAATTACCCATTATAAGATACGAAGCTAGCATTATAACTAGGAGTATAATAAGCGTAACTAAAATGTAGCATTTTTTACCTGAGAATCCTCAAGAAAAAGTGGGATTCAGGATAAAACAACCCTAAGTTTTTATTAAGATTGAAAAACAAGAAGAGTCGATGATCATTATCAACGACCCTTCTTGTAAATGAAGAAACAGCTCTAACTTAGAAGATGCTAGGGGTTCCTCGTCCCGAGAAACCAAAAATAGCGTTGTAGTTTGCCTCGATAACTTGTTTGCGTTGCTTTGCCTCGGGTGACAAGCCATCTAGGTTTAACTGATACTGCTGTTTTTCGAGTCGTCCTACCTCTTGTTGAACTTCAGGAGAGAAGCTATCGAGACCTTGAGTTCTTAATTGTTGAAGTCGACCCTCTTGTGTTTTAAGGTTGTTCGCAACAGCTTGTTGCAAAGAACTAAGTTCCATAGGAGTACAAGGGGCTTGAACGCCATGACCAGCTAACGCTTTGCCTCCTGTAGGAGCCCAGACGAGAACAGGAGGCAACACGCTAAGAC
>JBJTUB010000176.1:0-2457 GCA_046080465.1 Vampirovibrionales bacterium
GGTTTTTCACAATGAGGATCTTGCGTAAGAATTGAGATGCTCCCTTCTCACTGTGGGGGCGAACGCCTCGGCCTCTCAAGATTGCCCGTAGGGCAATGCGAAACGAGGAACTTAGGACTGTACGGAAAGATAGTCATTCCACTATATCTATACCAGTTTGACTGTGTGTCTTAATCCAAAATCATTTCAACGTGTGTAACCGTATGTGTGTGTCGTTCATGTTATAGAGAGAAAAGAGTGTGTGTGCCATGTTTGGCGAACAACAGCAACAGCAACAACAACAACAAGGGTTTGGTGGACAACAGCAACAGCGGCAACAAGCCCCCCGCCCTAACCAAGCCCTACCCACAAGAAACAACCCCAACGAAGGGAAGTTTGAAAAGTTTTTAGGGAATCAGTACGCCAACGAGGTTCGGCAAATGCAGGCCATGGGCGTGTTTAACCGTACAAGCCATGCCTTACAACCGCCTGATTATACCTTAGGCCACTTGGTGACTCAGGGGATTAACAACCTAGCCACCATTAGCATGAAAATGCGACAAGTGGTACCCACCAGCGTGCCTGTACCCGTGACGGTCAACGAACAGGGGCAAGCCGAAGTGCAACGTTATGGGGCGTATCAACAGCACGGCAATTATCGTTATAGCAAATAGACAGTAAATAGAAAGTGGCGTGTATGTCTTCTGTGTTTCATTCGATTGGGGCAACACCCCTCGCTCCAGATGCCTCGTTACCATCGTTGACTGAGGCCTCTCGTTTAAGCCAAGATCCTGATCCTGCTTCACCACTCACGAAGCTCTTAAATCAGTATCAACCGCTGAATGCTGCCACGTCTCAAGGGGGCTTGCCTCGTTCGGCAAGTTTAACGTGGCAAAGTGCCACTCCTTCAGAGTATCGTTGGCCGACGGATGCTCGTTTTGAACCTCATTGAAGCGATGACATGTTTCTGTTAATCTTAATCGTATGATGATTTCTCCAGTAACTTCCCCGTTGGTTCCTCCACCTTTTTTACGCATTGAATCTCACGCTCGTTTGTTGCAAGCGTGGCTAGAATCCTTGCCTCCAGCGTGTAAAATCTTTCCAGCGGCTGTTTCTGATGCGTGCTTACGCACCCTTCCCCCAGAGACTCCCACTGCCGTAGTGCCATGGCAGCTGCTGAGCCAAGAGGCCAAAGTCGATGCGGATAACCTCACTCTCGATGCCAGCACGGCTTGCACCTTAGCCTCGTTAGAGTCGGTGGCGAATCAAGCAGGCCTTACCTTGAGTGGGGTTTGGCCACAAGCCCCCGCTTGGCAGAATGAACTCACCTTGGCCGAGGTGTTGTTGCGTCAATATCAACCCTTGCAAACAGGCGGTTCTACCTTGCCCTTGCGTGCCAAAGTGCTGGGCTTGGAATATTTGCTATCCTGCGGTACGGTGGCCTGCGTAGGTGGGCGAGTGGTGAAGAACGTAACGGGGTACGATTTACACAAGCTGCAGTTAGGCAATGCAGGGAGTTTAACCTTGCCCACGGCTGCTATTTTAAAACTTTCTCCACGCCCCCAAGCTCGGCAGTGGTTGTATCAATCGGGGATGCGTGAGGCCGATGTGCAAACCTTGCAAGTGGCCTTGCAACAACGCCCGTATGCGGCTCTTCAGGCGGCGATAGCTATCCAAACCGAAGCTCAGCAAGATGAAGCGTGGCAAGTATGGATAGAGTTGGCGGGGCTTCCCTCGTTAATTGCGTGTGCGGCTCAGGCCTTGCAGGCCAGTACGGCTCAACCTTGGCAAACGTGGGAAGCAGAAGGAGCGTCTCCCGTTGCAAGTATGCCCGATCCGTTGGCTTGGCCTGCTTTAAACACGGTGCTGTGGCAGGTGGCTCATTCAGGCGGTGAAGGGGCAGAGGGTATGGTATTGCCTCCTGCGTTTATTTCTACGCCAGTGACGTTGCATCGATGGTGGAACCTGCGATCGAACCAGCACGTAACGACGGCTCTTTGGGGGCAAGGCGAACCAGACGCTGACGCATTACGGTTAAGCACGCAGGCTTGCCCTTCTAGCGTATGTTCCCCTAGCGTATGGCCAACAGGCAGTGTGTTGTTGCACCATGCCTGTTTAACCCCCGAGGCGTTTTACCACAACCTACCTACCGATGCTGTGCATCGGCAAGCCTTAACCCAGTTAAAAACCGCTTGGGATGTTTCGAATCGGTTTTATAGTATTTATTTCCCGCTGCACTTGTTATAGAAGACTCTGCAAAAGGGTTTGCCGAGGGTTCTAAGTCCCTCGTTTTGCATTGCCCTACGGGCAATCTTGAGAGGCCGTTCCTCCCTCTCAAACTCTCCCCCCTAGGTTTATTGAGAGTATTAACTAAATAGCTTTAGTATTGACTCTGTGAAAATGAAACGCAATCGCTTGCTCCATATCCTTCAGTGAACGAGAGACAACCTTACCTCGCCGTTTAAATCTTGCAATCCA
>JBJTUB010000177.1:0-1552 GCA_046080465.1 Vampirovibrionales bacterium
GAGAGTTTGAGAGGGAGGAACGGCCTCTCAAGATTGCCCGTAGGGCAATGCGAAACGAGGGACTTAGAACCCTCGACAAACCCTTTTTCAGAGCTTTTTATAGGTCTCCGATTGTTTTGGCTTTTATTAGATACTTTACCCTGCTATGATGCTTGCTTTTAGTTCAACCCCTGTTTCGCCCCAGCCCACCTTTGTTTTAGATATCGATGTGGCTAGCTTTTTGCCGAAACACCGCCGTGCTTCGGGTCATCAGCCACAGTTCACTCTGCACGAGCAACACCTACTTTCGGTGTTGTGCCAACTGCTGTTGCACACCACTCATTTAGAAGGAACGGCCACGCTTCGGCCTTACCTACCAACCTTGGGTGCCGTACGCACCGTGGTGGCGTGGGTGCAACAGTATCCCCAGTTTAAACGCCTGTTACCAGAAGGCGTGACAACGGTTTGGCAAGGCTTACGCTCTTTGACGAAACAAGCCCCACCGCAGATCGTATTAACGACTCAACCCCGACAAGTCAAGCCCCCCCACCCCGATGCGATTGTGTTGCGAATACTAAACCAGCTAGAACACATCGATGAAGCTACCTTGTACGGCCTCTCTCAACGGCAGCGTTTGTTGGTATCATCGGCGTTTTGCGTTACCGCCCTCGAAGCTCTAATGCAAAATCGAGCCTTGCTAAAACGCCCCATGAGCGAGACAGAACAAACCGAGGCCTTGGATAACGTCTTTTGGTATCCGTTTGGCTTGCCAACGATGGATGCCTTACGCTTTATGCTAGAAGCACCCAACAATGATCAAACCGCTTTGAATGACACCGAAACATGGCTGCAAGAGGTATTTGAGCCACCAACCGAGGAAGAGAACGAAACGCCCGCCTACATTATTACTTGGGCGGCCAATGATCCTGATGATATTTTGCCAGGGTTTTATGGGTATCGCAAGCGGTTTGAAAGCAGTGTGTTACGCTTGCTGGTGTGGAGCGATTCGCCTGAGCACACTCGACGCTGGGCCGATGCGTTGGCCTTATTGCCCGTGGCCACCACGCAGGCCATTGCCTTGGTCGAGGTCTATTCGGTAGAGCGGCGTTTTCGGTTGCATCAACTGGCGGTGGCGTGTTTGGCACTGCAAACCAATCCACACAACGCCTTGCTAGAAATTTTACTGGCCTTAGAGGCTCGTTGCCCGCTGATTACCTTGCAATCGTCGTTTCATGCGGAATGGGTGGGCGATGCTGGGGTGGCTGTGGCCGTGGGCGAACCCTTGCTGGTGTTTGAGGCCCTGCGTCAGTTATTGCAGGAAAAGCCGTTTTTGTATCATCAAGTGCATCGTAACGCCTTACAACAGTATCACTGTTGGCCCATAGCCTCTCGGTTGCAACGTTGGTTTGAAGAACTCCCTACGTTTCTATAGAAGCCTCTGCGAAAGCCCATTCGGGCGTGTACTGAAGCGTTAAAAGCTGGGGGCGTTCGCCCTCGCAATGAAACACCGAACGCTAGAAGCGTAAAAGGCTAAAAAATGGGGTTTATAGGGGCGAAGCCCCTATAAATAAAC
>JBJTUB010000178.1:0-10207 GCA_046080465.1 Vampirovibrionales bacterium
TGTAAACAACCTTTAGTTAACACTCTCGATTATTTATAGGGGCTTCGCCCCTATAAACCCCTTGATACACGACTAAAGTCAAGTATTTACGCTAGTTTCGTAAGCTGTATCTATAGTTACAGTAATTTATTTGCAAACAGCTCCTATAGTAACTCTAAGTTTAAATAGCCTAAAAAGGTGTTTTATTGCGGGGGTAACGGGGGCTAACGCCCCCGTTGATAAATCTAGGGGGAGCGTTGTAGAGAGGTTTTTCACAATGAGGATCTTGCGTAAGAATTGAGATTGTCCCTCCTCACTGTGGGGGCGAACGCCCCGGCCTCTCAAGATTGCCCGTAGGGCAATGCGAAACGAAGAACTTAGCACACTCGACAAACCCTTTTGCAGAGTCTTCTATACAAAACAGAATAGAGCTTTTCGTTGATGATTGAGTTTATACTACTGCTTTGCTTATTAACGTGGGGAACATGCGTCGCCTTGGGATTCATGGCCTTTTGGAGTGTTATTTTGCTGATTCTGTTAGGATACGTTCTGTGGCAAGTAGCTCGTATCGCTTGCACATCATTCAGAACCTATCTCGATTCCAGCCCTAACGTAGCCGATGTGCCACCATCAGTACCTCCGCTTCAGGCCGAGACTTTATCAGAAATGCGGTATCATTAACTTCAAAAAGAGTCTGATAATACTTTAGTTTAGTTTGTTTTGTGCTTCAATTGCTTTTGTGAATATTTTATAAAGAAAAAGACATTTTTTGGAACAAAGCGTTTTTAGTAAAGAGTGTGAGTTTTGCTGAGAGTATTCTTCTTGGGCTTACAAGCAAGTAAGAAAAAAGAAAAGATTGGAGTCATTATGGGTATAAAAATTCCCGGTGTAGTAGCTAATTTGAGAGTGTTAACTAAAGGTTGTTTACAAACGATGTTAGTCTCCTGCCTTAAGTTGCCCTCTGGGCAACGTAGAGAGGCCGTTCCTCCCTCTCTACAACTCTCGCCCCTAGATACCCCTGTTTTTATTAGTAATTTTACTGATTTTTAACAGCTTAACAAGAGTTAGTCTAGGTTTAGACGACTTTTTTCAAAACAGCTTTTGGTTAATACTCTCGCTAATTTTACCAATAAAGAAATAAATTTTATTGGAGATGGAAAAGTTACTCCTAATCCTAAAGAGATTAAAAGTGCGGATGTTGATGCCATTATAATACCTAAAACTGGTCGTAAAACACATGTCAATTTAGATGGTAACCGCTTTACTATTTCTGAAAACTACCGCCCAGGTAGCAGGGGAGATGAGCAAATAGCAGTAAAAATACCCGACACTTTTACCGCTACCGTTAGAGAAAAAGACGGCGAGCTATATATTGAAGTTCTCAGGTCAGGTGGTGTAGGAGGGTTGCTAACAACAATTTTTGATAAACATTCCACACTCACAAGAACCTCCGAATTTTGGGACATCCAAAAAAAGGCCTCACCCCTGAATTATATAAATTTGTAACGGCCGATAACTAATAAACGTCTCTTTTGTTTTATTTTAAAAATAATCGTTGTACTTGATAACTTGAGTGCAACGATTGCTGTTAGAGCCGTTTTCGTTAATCGCTTGTTGTTTCTTTAGTTCTCTGCGTGCCGAGCAAAGGGCGAACGACTTTATCTAAAATCACGGTTTCGGTAAAGTGATCAATCCATTTAGCACTGAGAGCTAATGTACTAACAATGTCTGATAATAAAAAAATATAGTTTGTTATGTGCTTTTTAAGATTTACTTTAAAGCCCCACCCGAGGATGTGCCGCTAAAAAGGCTGCCTTCAGTTTTTCAGTACTTACGTGGGTATAAATCTGCGTAGAACGAATGCTGACATGCCCCAGTAACTCTTGCACCAAGCGGAGTTCTACCCCCGCATTAAGCAAGTGCGTTGCAAAACTATGCCGAAACAAATGCGGATGCAAGGGGCGTAACAAGCCCGCCTGCTGCCCCCACTGTACCAAATAACGATGCACCGAACGATCGGTTAAACGCTTGCCTTGCTGATTGATAAACAAGGGGGTTTCTTCATGCAAAGGCTGACGTGCTTCGCCCACGGCTTCGTGCAAATAGGTTTTCCAACGTTGAAGTTGGGTGAGCGTTTTACCCGAGACAAAGGCCATGCGTTGCCGCCCCCCCTTGCCTTGCACCTTAATATCACCCGATTCCCAATCAACATCACCGACATTTAACCCCACCAGCTCGCTAACGCGTATGCCCGAGGTAAACAGGGTTTGCACAATGGCCAAGGCTCGTTCTCGCCACGGGCTAGGCGGGGCTTGGCACAGATGACTTTCTAAAAGCGACACCTCCTCGGGGGTTAGAAAATCGGGCAGGGTTTGTTCTACCTTGGGGCGATGGTAACGCAGGTTGAAATCGGTTGCCTCAAACACTTCCTCTTTCAGTAGGTATTTAAAAAAGGTTTTTAGGCACGAGGCTCGCCGTGCCAGCGTACTGCGTGCTACCCCCTGACGCACCAAGTGAGCCAAATACAGGCTGGGCAACTGTTTGTTGGGGATGGGTTCATCGGGCTGGGCATCCAACCATAGCAAGAAATCGTCTAAATCGGTGCGGTAGGCTCGTAGGGTGTGTTTGGAAAGTTGGCGTGCCACATCTAAGTGAGTCAAAAACTCGTTTTGCCCGAGTTCAAATTGTCCTTTCCAGTATGCCATGAGCTTTTTCCTTTGTTAGTTACTCTCTTTTTTAATTTTAGTATAACAAAAAACAAACACTCTATGGTACACTATAATAGTAGTTTTTGTATGAGCTAGGGAAGACACTTGGGTTCCCTAGGGTTGCCTGTGAAACGTAGAGAGTATTTGTTTTTATGATATTAAATCGTTTTTTTAGTACCTTATTATTGGTTGCCCTGTGTGTTAGTTTGCCCTTGGGGCTAAGTGCTTGTGGCAAGCCTACAGGGTTGGCAGGCGTGAATAAAGGTGGCGAGGTCGTCCTCACCCTCGATAAGCAACCTGTGACCAAAGCCGAGTACGACAAATTGTTTCAACAGTTTGCCAAGCAAGTAGGGGGCGATAAAAACCCCGAACTCGTGAAAAACCCCTTCTTTGCCCAGTTGTTGCAACAGCAAACCATTCAAGCCTTGATTAGCTTGGCCATTATTCAGCACGAAACCAAGGCCTTAAACGTGACGGTTACTCCTGCGGATATTAAAGCCCAAACCGATAAAATTATCGAGCGGGTGGGGGGTGTCAACAACCTAAACGATCTTAAAAAGAAGAGCAATCTTTCCGATACGGATTTTAGCTATCAAATGGAGCAGATTGCCACCATTCAAAAATTGATGGCGGCCTTACCTGGGGTTAAAGCCACCGTGAGCGATAAAGAAGTCGCCGATTATTACGCCAAGCACAGCAAAGAGTTTGATTTACCCGAGCAGATTCGCTCGAGCCATATTTTAATCAAAGCCTCTGAAGCCGAACTGCGTAACGAGATTGCCACCAAAGAACCCAAGCTGGATGCCAAAGCCCTCAAGGCCAAAATTGATGCAGCCATGGCCGCTAAAAAAGCCGAAGCCGAAGCTCTGTTAAAAGAGCTACAGGCCACGCCTAGTAAGTTTCAATCCATTGCAGGCAGTAGCCGCAACGAAGATACCGTGGCTGCGATGCAAAAAGGCGATTTAGGCTTTATGCGAGAACGCAGTACCGATCCTGGCTATTGGGCTGCCACCAAGACGGCTAAAGTAGGCGAGTTGATTCCTACCGTGGTGCAATCTAGCTATGGCTACCACCTTGTGTTGGTGCATGAAAAGCAGGCGGCTAAAAAGCAAACCTTGGCCGATGTACAAGGTAAGCTAACCGATATGCTCACCGAGCAGAAGCAGAACGAAGCCTTTGGCCAGTGGATGCAAGAAAAAGTAGCCTTGTTGCAAAAAGAGGGCAAGTTGAAGATCATGGAGAAATACGAAGCCAAACCCATGATGCCTCCTTCGGCTCCTCCGACGGCTGAGGGTGCTAAAAAACCCGAGGTTGCCACCAAGCACTAATCCTTTCTGTTTACATAAGCTTTTTCTTCAAGGATACCCTTTCATCATTTCATAAGGGGTATCCTTGTTTTTTGAAGGGTAGCGTTCTGATTGATTCACGGCGTTTTATTTTTGGTGTGTTTGACGTATACTAACGCCGTTGTGTGTTTATACTCATTCACAAATAGAAATGAAAACCCCATGCCTGCCACCTACTTATTTGGAAAAAACAGCGTCTTGAGCCTGCTAGAGGTCTGCCCCGAGCGGGTGCAGAAACTCTTTTTTGCAGAAGGCACGAAGCCTGATCGTCGCTTACAACGTATTAAAGAGTTAGTCAACGAGCAAGGGGTGCATAGCCAAGTGGTACCCAAAGCCAAGCTGGATACCTTGCTTCAACACCACTTGAACGATTTAGCCAACGACCCCCTACCGAGTGAAGAACATCCGCAAGAGCTGGTGCATCAGGGGGTGGTGGCCTTGGTAAGCGAGCAACCCCTATGGGAGCTAGGGGCGTGGTTGCGTACCTTGCCGACTCCCTTGAAGCCTTGCTGGGTGTTGGCCTTGGATAACGTGACCGATCCGCACAACATTGGTGCCATGTTGCGTGTGGCGGAAGGGGCCGGTTGCTTAGGGGTGTTGTTGCCCAAACATCGCACGGGGGGGATTTCGCCCGTGGTATCGAAGGTGGCCGCTGGAGCCGATGCCCTACTGCCCCTGATACAAGTAACCAACTTGGCCACCGCCTTGGATCAACTTAAAAAAGCGGGCTTTTGGACGGTGGGTACCGTGTGTGCCAACACCCCCAAGGTACAGCCTTACACCCGCTTGGCCTTTGATATGCCCACGGTGTTGGTGATGGGGAATGAGGGCGATGGCCTACGTCCGAGCATTCAAAAACAGTGCGATTTCCTAACGACTATCCCGATGCGGGGCAAGGTGCAAAGCCTCAATGTTTCTACAGCCACGGCGGTGCTGGCCTTTCATATGGCCACGGCCTTTGATGCCCTGAGGTAAACCTGCCATGCCGTTACCTGCTTCTTTCTCTTCCTTTTTGCAACAGCAGCGGGATGCTCTAACGCTTGATGTTACCGTGCATGAAACGGCCTCTCAAGCAGAGAGACCTTCACGCACCCCCCTGTTACTGTTAGCTCAACTGAACCCCAAGGTGGGCGATGTGTTGCATCAAGCCCAGTTGCATCATCACTGTTTACAACAAGCTGTAACGCTTCAACGCCCTGTGTTACTGGCTTTTCCAGAGCTTTCTCTGTTAGGCTACCCCGTGCGTGATGCCATTGTAAAGCATCCGCAAGTGGTGTGGCATCAGCTAGAGAGCCTTGCACAGTTGGCACAGGCCACCGCCACAACTGCCGTAACACTGTTGGTGGGCTTTGCCGAACCTCGTTTTGAACCAAGCTTGCCTCTGCAACAACAGGTAGGCAAACCTTACTATAATAGTGTTGCCCTTATCAGCCACGGTGGGATTCAAGGAGTGGTGCGTAAGTGTCATCTACCTAACGGGGCGGAATACGATGATGGGCGTGTGTTTGAGCCTTCCACCGTGGCGGGGGTGCAGGCCTTGCCAGCGTGGCTAGCCGACCGTTTGCCTCGCCCCCAGCAATTAGCCACCCTAACGACAGAAGGGGTGTTTGAGTTCCACGAGCATCGGGTGTTGGTTAGTATTTGCGAAGATATTTGGAATATGCCCAACGAGACGCTTCCGTATGGCCGAAGCTTTGAGGCATCGCCGTGGTTGCCGTTGTGTCCGCAGGCAACGCTTCACATCAATCTCTCTGCCTCGGTGAGTCGGGCGGGCAAGCCGTGGTTAAAGCAGCAGTATTTGCAAGCCGTGGTTGCTCAAAGTGGGGTTCCGTTGGTGTACCTAAACCAAGTAGGAGCGACTGATGAATGGGTGTTTGATGGCGGTAGTTGCGTGGTGCAGGCCTCGGGTGTGCAAACGGTGGCTCCGTGGTTTCAATCGGCCTTGGTGGCGGTGGAGGCCTCGACTCTCGCTCCTCTTTCGGCAATGCCCTCCCAGCCAGCCTATCACTTAGCCCCCCCTTCACCCAGCTACAACCCGATGGATACCAGCGATTTACCCCGCTGTTACCACGCCTTGTGTTTAGGTATTCGGGATTACTTCCATAAAAATGGCTTTCAACGAGCGGTGTTAGGCCTTTCGGGGGGCTTGGATTCTGCCGTGAATGCGGTGCTGTTGGCCGATGCTTTGGGGGGCGACAACGTGTTGGCCTGTAGTTTTCCGAGTCGGTTAACGCCTGATGATAATCGCCGTGATGCCCAAACGCTCGCTCAACGCCTTGGGCTTGCGTGGGTTGAGCTTCCTATTATTGAGACCACCGAGGCTTTTTTAACCTCCTTGCAGGCGGTGGCTCATCCAGCCTTGCAGGCAAGGTGGGGCGACCCCAGCCCGTGGAGCTTTGCTCGTGACAATGTGCAGGCCATGAATCGGGCAACCTACTTGCGGTTGTTGGGTAACGAGTTTAGTGCCTTGCCTGTAGCCACCAGCGATAAATCTGAGTTTTACTTGGGCTATACCACCGTCAACGGCGATATGAGCGGTGCTTTAGCCCCCATTGGCGATGTAGTAAAAACCAAGGTGCGTTTGTTGGCTCGTTGGTTGAATAGCCACGGCAAAACGCCGAACGCCATCCCTGAAGCGGTGATTACCCGACCATCGGGGGCCGATTTAGCGGTAGACCCAAACACGGGCAAGCTGTTAACGGCAGAAGATGCCCTGATGCCCTATGTGGTGAGTGATGAGATTATTTGGCGACTAGAGGTGTTAAAGCAATCGGCGACGGCCATTGCCGAGGCTCCTTGGTATTACGAGCAGGCCATCGCTCCGTTAACCGTCGATCAGAAAGAGGCGTGGGTGCGGTTGTTTTTCCAACGCATGGAACGCAGTGTGTTTAAGTGGCACATTGCTCCGCCCGTACTGATATGCGATAGCCATGGGGGCATTACGCATCAGCAGTACCAGCACCCTATTGCGAGTCGGTTTTATTACTAGGCAGATTCAAGATAGAAGTGACGATGTTGTTGTAGGGGTGAGTTTCTTTAGTGATTTCACCTCTACCTGGCGGATGCCAAGGGGGACTCTTGCACGAGAGTCCCCCTTGGCGATCCCCCTGCGTGCAAGGGGCGTTGCCCCTTGACCCCACTTTGGCCTTCAGAGCTACGCAATTCAGGCCAAAGAATCACACTCTACAGTTCAAACACACGCCAATTCAAACTCTGTCATACTTTTAAAGCGGGCGATGCGTAAACTGCTTGGCGGGCGTGGCACCCACATAATCTCTCACCACATGATGCTCACCGCTCAAGGTGTATTTGTAGCTTACCAAGCCTTCCAAGCCCACGGGGCCACGGGCATGGGTTCGGCTGGTGCTAATGCCTACCTCGGCCCCCAAGCCATAGCGGAAGCCATCGGCAAAACGAGTCGAGGCATTCACATACACACTGGCCGAATCTACCCCCGCCAAAAACAAGGCTTGAGCAAAGGCATCCTCGGTTAAAATACCATCCGTGTGGTGCGAGCCGTACTGGTTAATGTGGGCAATGGCGGCTTCAATACCCGCCACCACCTTGACGGCTAACGTCAGGTTGCCGTATTCCGTTCGCCAATCGGCCTCGGTGGCGGGGGTGGCGTGTGGCACATGGGGCAGACTCTCGGCACAGGCGTGCAGGGTGATGCCTTCGGTTTGGCAACGATCCCCCAACAGGGGCAAAAACTTGGGAGCCACGGCGGCATCCACTAACAGGGTTTCCAAGGCATTGCAGGCCGAAGGATACTGGATTTTAGAATCAATCACCACCTCCAACGCTTGCGTTAGGTTGGCGTGCGGATGCACATACTGGTGGCACACCCCATCCGCATGACCCAACACGGGGATACTGGTACTGGCCATAATTTGTTGCACCAACTGGTTAGAGCCTCGGGGGATGACCAAATCCACATATTGCGGATAGGCTAGCATTTGCTGAACCTCGTCACGAGATTCTATCATGCTGGCCCAGCCCTCGGGCAGGTAATCGAGTTGCGCCGTCAGTGGGGCGATGACGTGTTCCATAAAGGCTCGATTGCTGTGTTGGGCTTCCCGTCCGCCTTTGAAGACGACGGCGTTCCCGCTTTTTAAAATCAACGAGAGTACTTGGGCGGGTACATCGGGGCGAGATTCAAAAATGATGCCAATCAGCCCCAACGGCACGGTTTTTTTATCGAGAATCAAGCCTGCATCCAGCTCGGTGCGTTGCAGTAGTTGTCCGCAGGGGTCGGGGAGGGTTTTGAGTTGGCGGATGCCTTGCACCAGCTGTACGAGCTTGCCTTCATCCAGCTTCAGGCGTTGGTACAGGGCGGGGTCGAGGGTGTCGGCGTTGTCGGCAAGATCCTGTTGGTTGGCGGCAAGCAGGGCGGTTTGGTGGGTTTCAATCAGGGTGGCGAGCGTTTCGAGGGCGTCGTTTTTTTGATCGGTGGTGAGGCGGCTCATCATCCCGAAGGCACGCTTGCCTTGGGCGAGTGTGGCCTCCAGTGCGGTGGGGGTGTCGGTAGCGGTGGAAATCATCATCATTTTTTCTTTCTTTACTTTATCTTGTTTTTTATAGAAACCTTTTAACCTAACTCGGCAACAAAGTCAATAAAACTAGAGTAACGTACCCAACCGTTAATATTCAGAACAGCTTCCTCATTTATATCTATTCCAATTCTCGATAATACTGTTTTTTTTGTAGATTGTAAGTTTTGGAGTGGGGAAGTCTCTTGTGTTTCAAGCTCCTGTTTATAACTAATGAGAGAACTTAAAAAATTATAAAAGTTACTTAATCGTGGAGTACCTATAAAATAGCTATACTTTGCAGCTTGCTCTTCCTCTGAATATTTGGAAAGTTTATTTTGAGATACGTTTTTTAATTCATGAAATAAATGACTGTTTTTCACTTGAAGAGATAACCATACGAATAAAAGATCAAAAAACAAAAGAGTCTGATCGGAAGATTCCTCAATATGCGTCAAAATAATATTCAATTTCAGACAGAGTTTTTCAATATCTCGTAATTCAAGTTTAAATGTTTGAACATATGAGACACAGGGTGAAATAACAAGGTTGAATACATTATTAGATTGAGCAAATTTATACGTTTTTTGGCTACTAGTGCTACTCGTAAACTCTGCGATTAAGACTTTTTGTTTTTTCGCTATATGTATTAAACGTTCTTCTAACGTGTTACCATCATATTTTTGGGTTTTAAACTGATGTTCAATAAACGTTTCAAGCGTAGGTTGAGGCAAGAAAAACTCGACATCAATAAACTTACGCAAATAACATTCGGTGTTGGCATCAATACCGTAAATGGTTTTAATGGTGTTTTGCATTTGTTGCTTATCCACCGCTAGCACAAACTTTACGCCTAAATCTTCGCCTTCTTTTTGAAAAAAGTGCTTTAATACCTCTGAGGTACGAATGGCGTAAATGGGCTGGCATCGGTCGAGTTCATCGATGCAAATAATAATTTGTTTATTTAACTCGGTAGTTAACTTCTGCAAAAGGGTTTTAAATTTTTGTTTGGCTTCTTTGTATTCTAAATAAGTAGATTGTTCTTTCTTAAAAAGTTTTTCACCATCAATTGAAGCCTCGACCTCTACAGATGTTGGCAATAGATCACTACTAGAGATTTTTCCAGAAACAGTTGTCGCTTTTACAACTTTTTCAAAAACGGTCTGAGAACCTTTTATAAAAGAGTTTACTGCTCTTTTAAGAGGGCCACGAAGTGTGGCCAACTGTTCTTCTAGTTCCATAATCAATGGCAACATTGGGTGATCTGCAAAGTCGCTTTCCCAGGCATTGTATTTAATGAATACCACCTCTGAAGAAGATTGTTTTGCTTCTTTTTCTAACAAGCCTAAAAAGAAGGTTTTACCCGCCCCCCACGGTGCGTTGATACTAAACACGTTTGCATCTTGGTTTTTAATAATTTGAAAAATACGTTTGGCCGTTGGGGCTCTGTTTAGCAAGTCGTTCATTTTAACTAACTTTCTTTTAAAGATGGGTCTCAAACAACGAGGTGGGGTCGAGCTTAAACTGTAGTCTCTTGGCGGTATCTCGGCCACCATCGCCACTGCTGACCCAATACCCCTCATCGCTGGGGCGGAAGCCCCCACAGAAACGCAATATCTGCTGGCCGTCTGACGCAACCAACATT
>JBJTUB010000179.1:0-4414 GCA_046080465.1 Vampirovibrionales bacterium
CGGGGCGTTCGCCCCCACAATGAGGAGGGACAATCTCAATTCTTACGCAAGATCCTCATTGTGAAAAACCTATCAAAGGCTCCCCCCTAGGTTTATTAACGGGGGCTAACGCCCCCGTTGCCCCCCACTTGAGTTTGGTGAACGAAAGAATATAAGAATGTTTGGAAGAATAAGGATTTAACTATAAGTGTAGCATAAAATAAGTATTAACGTGTGATGTGAAACAGACGCTTCACGCCAAACCCGCTTACCACCAACACGAGAAGCAGGAAAGCCAACACACTGGCTTGACCGATGTTAAACTCCAAAAAGGCCGTGTGATACAGCCAAAACGTGAGAACTTGCGTCGCTCCGTTGGGGCCACCTTGGGTAAGCAAATAAACAGAATCAAAGGTTTGCAGGGCTTGCAACGAGGCCGTGACCCCCACCAAGCCTAAGGTACCGCTCAGGTTTGGTAGGGCGTGTCGCCATAGTTGTTGCCACGGGGGGCAGGCATCCAAGGTGGCGGCCTCAAACACCTCGCTGGGGAGCTGTTGTAAGCCCGCCAATACCAACAGCATGTTATAGCCCAAGAGCTTCCATACATCTACCAAGGCAATCACGGGCAACGCCGTAGTGGGGTGTTGCAAAAACGCCATGGGTTCGTGCAGTAGGCCAAGGGCTTGTAACACGTGGTTCAGTTCGCTGGTGGGTTGGCACAACCATCCAAACACCAAGCTCATGGCCACGCTAGGGGTAATATAGGGGGCAAAAAAGCAGGTTTTTAAAAAGGTTTGCACTCTGGGGTTCGGCAGTGTGTAAATGCCCCACGCCACCAACACACTGCACAGCACTACTGCCACGGTGACACTCACAATCAGGAAGGCCGTGTTCCCTAACACCAAGCCTAGCCGACTGTTGTTGGCCAAGGCCGTGATGTTATCGAACCCCACCCATTGCGGGGGGCTGAGTAAATCCCACTGAAACCCCATGCAGGCAAAAGAGACTAAGGTGGGTATCAGGTTAAAGATCACCAACAATAGTAGGGGAACGCCCAAAAACCATCCCCACGCCAACGAACGAGGATTTTTTTCTACCATGCGGGGCAATGCTCCTTCAGTTGTTTGAGGGCGGGGGCGAGTGGGGTTTGATTCAACCAATAGCCATCTAAAAACTCGGTTAAACAGCGTTGACGTTGTAAGCCGTTGGCCAAACTGGGGCTGGCCTTGCCTTGTTCAACCGTGCTTAAAAAGGCGGAAGCGATTGGCGGATGAGCCTGCTGAGCGACACCTCGATGTGCGGGAATCATGACACCCGAGTTCGCCCAAACGGCTTGGCTATGGGGCGAGGTTAAAAAGGCGGCCAAGGCATGAGCCTCGTTAGGATGCGGTGTTTTTGCCCACACCGCATAGCCTGTCGCATCAATGCGGGTAGGTTGCTGGCCTTGTGTATCCAAGGGAAAGGGACGAACCTGCCATGCAAACGAGGCGTGGGTTCGCAGTTGCGGTTCAGACCATCGACCCGACACCAAACACACCAAGCGTTGCTTGAGGAAGAGTTCACTCATGGGGGTGGTGCCAATCTCAGTAGGGCGGGGGCTAAGGTGGTGTTTCCATCGTACATCATGCAGCAAGGCTAGCCCTTGTTGTGTTGCGAGCGAAAACGGAGCCGTCAGTGCCTCTCCCTGATGGAGTGCGACAAACGGTTGCAAAAAGAGGTAGGGTTGCTGATAAAAACTCCATACCCATTTAGGTGGGGTAGGCGAGGCTGTGAGTTTCTGTTGAACGTGCAAGCTCCATGCCAAGGCTTGTGGCCATGTCCAATCGGTGGGGGGAAGTGGGATAGTTAACTGCTTTAACAAGCTGGTATTGATAAACACGGCCACGGCGGAGGCATCTCGTGGGTAGGCCCACAGCGGACTCGTTTGGTTCGTGCGGAGTGCCTGTAGCACACTCGGATAATCGGTTTGTTTTAGTTGCTTGGCTACCGTAGCGGGTACAGGAGCCAACACCCCCGCCTTGGCAAAGGTGGGAATCATGCCGTTATTAAGCATCACCACATCGGCCGATTGTTGAATACTAAAATAAAGGTGTTGCTTGCTAGCGTAATTATCGGGCGTGTGCCGAATCTCGACTCGCAACGCTGGGGCTTGGGGGTGGCGTTGTTGATAGTCGGTTTCAAAAGCGTGGCAGAGTTTGGTCAGGGTTTCCACCTCGGCTTGGCTTCCCCATGTCGCTAAACGAAGCGTACGTGTGTTGTTGCTAGCCGTTGTTGGCCTCCATCCGCCAAGCTCTTGAAGCCCAAGCCAAACCAAGCTTAACACCAACAAAAGCCCGAGGCCTTGAACAAGAGTTACTCGTTGCAATAGCATAAGTATAGTTAAATCCTTATTTTTCCATACGTTTTTAAAATGCTAGCTCACCGAGACCTTCCCAAATGGGGGGGGGGCAACGGGGGCGTTAGCCCCCGTTAATAAACCTAGGGGGGAGAGCTTGAGAGGGAGGAACGGCCTCTCAATATTGCCCAAAGGGCAATACAAAGCGCGGGGAACTTAGCAGTGCTTGGAAAGAGTGTCATTCCACTATCACAGGTGTTAGTCTTGCAACCAACTGGAAAGGTTCGGGGGGGGGGCGGTAGGCACAGGCGGAGCCGACACTTGCGATGCCTTCATTTTCTCTAGCGTGGCACGCAACCGCTGATGACTCACATCGCCCTGTTGCACGTGATGCAACTGTTGGGCTAACTGCTGTTGCTGAACATTCAACTGCTGATTTATCTGCTCTTGATAGTGTAACTGCTCGTGCTGTTGTTGGGCAACCTGTTTCAACTCTTCCACTTGCTGACGACTGGCTTCGGCAAGGCTGTTGGCTTCATTCGCTTTGCTTTGAATGCCCGCAATCACCAACAAACCAATCACCACGGCAATGCTAATACCCGCCCACGGCAACCACGTGGCTAACCCCATGCTTTGTTCGGGCGAAAGCCCAGGGAACACAAAGCTAGTGCCTTCCAACGGTGGTTCGGGTAGGGGGGTATCGGGTGGGGTGGGGGCCATGTGCTGAAAATCGGTACGGGCAATGGAGACTCGATTCGGGTTCACCTTGGGGCTGGCGGCTCGGGCAATCAGGGTTTGTAAATCGGCCGCAGGCATGTTGGGAAAATGGCTATCATCCACCGTGACGGCAATACTAATATCTTCCAACATCCCAGGGACACTGCTTTCTACCCACTGGGTGCGGGCATTTTCGTAACTTACTTCAATCCCTTCACGGCTATAGTTGTCGCTACTACTGCCCCCACCTTCGGCCACCATGCCACTGGGGTTTGTTTTTTCGTAAGCCACTTTAGAATCTAATTCTGGCGGAAGAAAGCTACTCGTTGGGCCTCCTGAGCCACCTAGGCCACTCATACCGCCTTGGCCTTTACCACCAAGATTCTCTGAAAAACGTTGCTTGCTAGCCACGGCACTGCGGGCAGGGTCGAACTGCTGTACCATCATTTCACGAGGAGCTTCACGCAGTTCGGTGGCTACAGTGACGACATAGTTGCCGACACCCAACAATTTATCCAGTTGCGTCATCACTTTCTGACGCATGTAGGTATCTTGTTCTTCCATTTTATCTTGCAATTCGGCAGAGGAATTGATGACGCTGTTATAGGTGTTGCCGTTGGTATCCGTCAAGGCCACATACTTGGCCTCTAGCCCTTGCACCGCCCCTACGGCCAAGTTGATAATGGAACGCACTTTATCCCGAGTCAAGCGTTCTTCGGGCGGAAGGACGACTTGAATACTGGCGGTGGGGGGCTGTTTTTCGGCGGAAAACAAGGTAGCATCGGGCATAGAAACCCGCACGCTGACATCTTCCACAGGTTTGATTTTGCGGATAATGCGTGCCAATTCGCCCTCTTGAGCCCGCATAAGCTTCACTTGCTTCTCCTCTCGGGAGGCCATCATATCGCTACTATCAAAGGCTTCCATGCCCAAGTGACCATCCATCAAGCCCATGCTTACCAAAGCTAAAATGGCTTCGTCTCGTTCGTGTAAGGTCGCTTCTTTGCCAAACATTAAGCTAACTTTGCCCCCCGTACCCGGTTCGGTTTCTAGGCGAATGCCTTGGCGGGCTAGCACAGCTTGTATTTCAATCGCCTTGCCTGCAGCAATATCGGTGGCCAAAGTGCGTTGAGTTTCGAGCAAGGGCTTGGCACCAGGGTCTTCTTTTTTCTTTTCGCCCCCACCGTTGACGGCCATGACGATAGTAAGAACGATAATCAACAACAAGCCCGCCCCTATACCAATGAGGGCGTTACGGTTTTGCATCAGGGCTTGCAGTTGTGGGGGCATGAATCAACACTCGTCTTCAGTGATAGGCTAAACACTAGCTTTAGTGTGACGCATTCCTTCAATAAACACCGACCCTCTTCACTAAAAACCCAC
>JBJTUB010000180.1:0-4730 GCA_046080465.1 Vampirovibrionales bacterium
TTTGGAGCGATTTACGTCATTGGATTGCAAGATTTAAACGGCGAGGTAAGGTTGTCTCTCGTTCACTGAAGGATATGGAGCAAGCGATTGCGTTTCATTTTCACAGAGTCAATACTAAAGCTATTTAGTTAATACTCTCAAATTTTCAACAATAGGTGGTGTTGCTGCTGCCTCTTTGAGTATTTTAGCAATTTTGGTAACGTTTGCAGCACTTTGGGGTAAACCTCGTTGTCCTGCAATATTGTAAGCCTGCTGTAAATGTGAGAGTAATGCGTGCGGATTCGTTGAAATCATCGTGTTAAACCTTTCAGTCTTGTTGTAAATAAGGACCATAGAAAAAACAGTTCCACTTAGGATGCTTCCCTATAGGAGTATCAATGCCTAAACAAAAAAAGACTTGCCCTTTGAGTTTGTTTCAAGTACATTGATTATTGAAATCATTAAAGATTCAACAAATAGATGCGCAAGTGGCGGAATTGGTAGACGCACCAGACTTAGGATCTGGCGAAGCAATTTGTGGGGGTTCGAGTCCCTTCTTGCGCATTTTTTAAAACTATGGCTTTCTGAATACTGATGACTGCTTTACGTTCTACCCCTCCTTCCATGACTGAACCTTACGTTGAACACGCCTTACAGGTATTAAAGCGGGCGGGCTTACGCATTACCCAGCCCCGTACCAAGGTGTTAATGTGCCTTTCAAAAGCCACGGCTCCGATGAATGCTTACGAGCTTCAGCAACGTTTGCAAAGCGACGGTGTGAAGGCAGATGTGGTGAGCATTTACCGTATTTTAGATTGTTTAGAGACGCATCACTTGGTACATAAGGTACCGCCCGTGGGTAAGTTTGTTCGGTGCTTGGTGGGCGTAGAATCAGGCCATGGCAAGGAGGATCACGATCATTCCCCTTCTACTGCCCCCCACGCCTCCTCAGGGTGGGTGCATGTGTTGTTGTTGTGTCAGGCGTGTCATCACTTGGACGAAATTCAGCATTCAGGGTTTCAGCAACAATTACAACAACTCGAGGCGGAACAGAGGTTTCACTTTCACAACCAAACACTAACACTGTTAGGCTATTGCGAGCAGTGTTGCCCTCAGCACGAAGCATCCCACGCACATAGCTAGCAGGATGGTGTTTTTCTGCTAGTAATTCGTTAGTTTTTACGCTATGGTACTAGTAAAGTTCATATTGCCTAGTTTATGGTGCCGTTTTGATTGAAGGAGTCTTTGTTCTGATGATGACGCAACATCCCCCCACTGCTCGCCCTGCTTGGTTGGTGCTAGAAAACGGCCTCTGTTACGAAGGTACGAGCATGGGTGCCACAGGTACCAGCTTTGGCGAATTGGTGTTTAACACCGCCATGACGGGCTACCAAGAGATTTTAAGCGACCCCAGCTACAAAGGCCAAGTGGTGTTGATGACCTACCCAGAAATTGGCAACTACGGCGTTAATACAGAGGATATGGAATCCACCGCCGTGCATGCCTCGGGCTTTGTGGTGCGGGAATTGAGCAGCGTGAGCAGTAACTGGCGTGCCTGCGGTAGCCTAGAGCAATGGCTACAACACTGGAATGTGGTGGGCATTGCGGGCGTGGATACGCGTGAACTGACACGGCAAATTCGCACCTTGGGTTCCATGAAGTGTGGCATTACCACGGATGCCGATCGTCTGCCCCAACTGCACGCCGAAGTGACGGCTCAACCTATTTTAGATGAGCAAGATTTGGTGTTTGAAGTGACCACGCCCCAGCCCTACACCTTGCACGGTACCTTGCCTGTGGAGAGTGAAGCTACTTACGCCTTGGATCGCATGGTGGTGTTAGATTTTGGTATTAAGCAAAACATTTTGCGGTGCTTTCAGCAACGCGTGAAAGAGTTGATTGTGCTACCTGCCACGGCTACCTACACCGAGGTAATGAGCCACCAGCCCCAAGCCGTGTTTCTTTCCAACGGCCCAGGCGACCCTCGGCGGTTAAGTGGCATGGTGCAAACTCTCAAGCGTTTAATGGATCATCGGGTGCCGTTGTTGGGCATTTGTCTAGGGCATCAGTTGTTGAGCTTGGCGATGGGCTTGCCCGTTGAGAAAATGGAGTTCGGCCACCACGGGGGCAACCACCCCGTAAAGGATACCGAAACGGGACGCATTAGCATTACCAGCCAAAACCACGGCTATTGCGTACAAGCCACCGATCCGCATGTGATGCAAGAGGTGGATATTACCCACGTTAACTTGAACGATAACACGGTGGAAGGCGTTCGGCATAAACACCTGCCTATTTTCTGTGTGCAGTTCCACCCCGAAGCCGCCCCTGGTCCGCACGATGCCTTTTATTTGTTTGATACCTTTTTAGCCACGGTGCAAGCGTGGGAAGCCAAGAACATCACCGAACTGCAAGCGGTGTAGCCTTATGCAAGCAAGCGTTTCGTGGGGGCATACGGTGATCATTCATAGCGAGATTGAGGCCATTACCATCGCCTTAACCACACTGTTAGGCACGCCCCCCACCAAAATCGCCCATCAGCAACAGTATGCCGAATGGAGCTTGCCCCTGCCGACTCTTTCTACTACTGCCACGGCCAGTAAAACCGTGGCGGTGGTGGCTCCGAGCGTGATGCACCACTACCTGCCCAGCGTCTCATGGTGGGGGGATTCGGCTTCCTCTGTGACTCCTACCCTGTTGTTAAGCATCGATGTTTCGAGTTTAGCCCCGTTTATGAACGAGCGATTGTACCATACCAGCCCCACGCTTCGCTTGCTTCAGCCCCCAACGCAGATGCCGTGGGGCAAGTGGGTGTGTTTCATCGGCACGCCGTGGGGCTTTATCATCGAACTCGCTTCAAACACTTGTTTTTAGTTTTAGGTATCCTATGTTTATTTCTCTGCAACAACTCCCCATCCACGCCTTTGTGTGGAACACCCAGCCCCCCTACGCCCAGCACTGGCTCCTCACCTACGAGACAGCCTCCGCCTTGGGCTTGAGCGTGGCACACGAACACCCCCACGCCTACGCCGTCATTCATTCCGCCGATTGGCAACGCCACTTTAGCATCGATCATCCGCAAATTAGCACCTTGGAAGGGATGCTCCACGCCTACGAGGGGGTGTTGCAAGCGTGGAGCATTCACCTTGGCACGCCCGAAGCCTTTTTGGAAGGGGCGGGAACCCTAGGAAATGGGGGGTGTCCGCCCCTGTTGCGTGCCAACGTGACCCTACCTAAACGAGCCAACGAGGCTCCCTCCCTCTTCTTTTGGGTGACTCATAACGAGACGCAACAACTCTACCAGTGCATTCTTTCCCATACCGCCCTGTTGTTTGGTAACGATGTGGTAGAAGCCAACGCCCCCTTGACTCAAACCGCCCAGCAACACATCACTCTAACACTCTTGCCCCTATCACGAGAAGGGCTGCAGCAGGTGCAGAAAAACGAGTTCATGAGCATCATCAGCCACGAGTTTCGCACGCCCCTCACCAGTATTCAAGGCTTTGTGGATACCTTGCTTGGCTTTTCTGATCGGTTGAGTAAGGAACAGCATGTGCATTTCCTCACCATCATCAAGCATCAAACCGAGCGTTTGTCTCGCTTGGTGGAGCGGGTACTTTCGTTAAGCAAGTTAGAAGGTACGGCCGCCCCCTTGCTCAAGTTTCGGCCTGTGGCCTTGCCCTCGTTGTTGGCCGATGTAGAAGGCGTGCTGAAAGGCAAGCACGGCCTTACCCATTCCTTGCGGGTGCATTGGCACTGCCCCATGGAGCAGGCCACCCTGTGGGGCGAACCCGATGCCATTGAGCAAATATTGGTGAACATCATTGATAATGCGTTTAAATATTCGCCCAACGCCCAGCATATTGATGTCTCTGTGGCGTTGGATGCTAGCGACCCTAAGCACACCCTACACATTGCCGTGCAAGATTACGGCATTGGCCTAAGTGATGAGCATGTGCACAACTTGTTTAATCGGTTTTACCGTGCCAGCCATAGCCTGACGCAACAAATTGAAGGTACGGGCTTGGGCTTGTATTTAACCAAACAGTTGGTGCATCAGTTACAGGGGCGTATCGAGGTAGAAAGCTCCTTGGGGCAAGGCTCGGTGTTTACGGTGTTTCTACCCTTGGCCACCCACGAACGCCAGCAAAACTACCGTTCGGCCATTACCCTGAGTACCTCTACAGAAAGTTCTACTGTTCGTTAATACTCTTTTACAAGGGAAACACTAAGCTCATTACCAGTAGCTTTTAATTTACTTTGAATGATAAAAAGTTATGAATGTTGAGAGTATTTCTGTATCGCTTGAAGACGCTTGAACAAATGAGGATGCGTTGAAAATACTTCAACAATCCAGCACCAAAACTCAGCATCTTGCTCTGCTTGTTTAATCCAAGCAGCACTGCTAACACGCTTCTGAAGGCTTTTACCAACAGCTAATAACTTTAATCCAGCCTCTGCTCCTTTAGGTACTAGGTGTGCAGCCATAGCATCACACGTATATTCGCAAGCACGACTATACGCATGTTGAAGAAACGGAATAGAGATTAAACCAGGTGTGAGCCATTGCTTTTTTTGTATGTGCTTACGTTGGATATGTGCTAATTCATGTGCGATAATAAATGAGAGTGCCTCGTGACCTTCTTCATACGCAAGCTCTAATACATCTGAATAGAACACAGCATAATTACGACGTAAGCACATACAAAAACAGCAATGGCTCACACCTGGTTTAATCTCTATTCCGTTTC
>JBJTUB010000181.1:0-663 GCA_046080465.1 Vampirovibrionales bacterium
GGATCCTCGCCGTAGCGGTTGGAGCCTTCGGTACCCTTAACACACATAAGCAGTATCCACGTCACCAAACTAGCTAAGTCGACAAGAAGCGATACGACCGCTACCAAGCCTTCTGCGTTCTTCAATAACACCTCTACTACAATCTGTATCACTGCTGGGGCAAAAGAAAGAATCACATACCACCACCCTGTGCGGTTTAAATCATGCAAACGTCTTACAATCACAGGGATACCGACCCAAATTTCATACACACACAACGCTAAAAAACTTAAAAGGCCTAAAACAAAAGGAAGGCCCATCTGTGCCACCAAAGGGTGTGCTAGCCCCTGTTGCTGAAGCTCTGTTTTTAGTAACTCTGGGTGTCCACCATGGCTAGCCAGTGTCATAATCAAGGGTACAAACGCCACTAGCCATACCACAACAAGAATAAAGCCTATCAACATATTGAATAAATAAACCCAGTTGTTTTCACTGCGTGAGGCTCGGCCACTAAAGTTCCACCGTTTTTGCCAAGCGGTGGCAATGGCTTCTTTAAACTTCATTGAAGGGGGTCCTTTCGTTAGGGGTATCTACAAACATTCACACGGCCAAGGTGTTTGAGCAAAGGCCAAATGCCCTGCATGCCCTGTATATAAACAGGTAAAGGCACCCTGATAGTGTGGC
>JBJTUB010000182.1:0-1397 GCA_046080465.1 Vampirovibrionales bacterium
ATAACTTTTAGATGATCGCTTTGTAGCTCTATGTGTTGCCACTATAGGCTTAGCACTTCAGTGTACACGCCCTCTAAGCCGTTTTCGTTTCCTTGAAATTTCATCCGCTTGAACCTTTCGCAGAGGCTTCTATAGAGACAACAAAAACAAAGTGATGAGCTACAATAAAATAGCTCTCAACTGTATAAAAACAATCTTTGCAAGGTTTTGTGTTAGTTTGCCATGAACCCGAACTTTCCGTTGGAAAATACCCAGCCCATTTACACCCACTTAGCCACGTACTTAGAAGCACTCACCCTAGAGCGTGGCTATTCACCGCACACGCTTGCTGCTTACGAGCGAGACTGCTTGGCGTTTATTACGTTTGTGGAACATCACTTACATGGGAATTGTCTTTCTTTAAATAAGCGTATGTTGAACGCATTTCTTGCCTATTTGCGTCAAGAAGGCTTCAAACCCCGCAGTGTGTTACGCAAACTTTCCTGTTTACGGAGCTTTTACTTTTGGCTGATGGAGGAAGATATTCTTAACAGCAACCCCTTTAGCTGGCTGGATACCCCTAAGCGGAATCGTATTTTACCTAAAGTACTTAGCCAAAGCGAGGTTCGCTCACTGTACGGCTTGGTAACCGTGCCGTTAGAAGCCTTGGTGTTAGAGCTTCTTTATGCCTGTGGCTTACGTGTCTCTGAAGTGCTAAGCCTACAGTGGCAACACATAGAGCTACAAAGCGATCATCTAAAAGTTATGGGTAAGGGCAACAAAGCTCGCCTCATTCCTTTAGCACCTGCCACCCGCCATGTGCTTGAAGATCATCGCTACCGTCAGGGGTCTCCTTCACGCAAGGCGTGGGTTGTGAGTAACGATGGCTCTACCCCCCCCCCTACCCGTAAAGCCGTGTGGGAATGGACTCAGCGATGGGGGCAGGCCTTGGGCAAGCGGTTTTCTCCGCATAGTTTGCGGCATAGTTTTGCCACTCACCTGCTGGAAAACGGAGCCGATTTACGCATTGTGCAAGAGCTATTAGGCCATAGCGATGTGGTAACAACTCAGATTTACACGCACCTAAGCCGTGGGCAAGTTAAGGCCGCCCACCGCCAAGTGTTTGATATCTAAGCCCATTCGTAGATTAGGGGCTATTTGTAAATAGTTTCTTTTTCGGGGTATCTAGGGGTAACTCTTACCAACTCTCAGTTCAAATAACGTAAGAAAGAATTGCTTTTGTGGGGGCAACGGGGGCGTTAGCCCCCATTAATAAATCGAGACATTTAACTAATTAGATGGTATACTTTTCTTTTGTTTAGAAAGAGAAGCGTGTGCTATATGAACTGCCCTAAATGTGGAAGTAGCGAAAAATCAAAAGCTGGATTTGTTAAAGATGTACAACGTTGGCAATGTAA
>JBJTUB010000183.1:0-8689 GCA_046080465.1 Vampirovibrionales bacterium
TTTTTTACGCTTTTTCCTATAGCACAAAAAACTGTAAAACGATAGTATAGAAAGCTCTAAAAAAAGGTTTTTCAAGGTTTCTCCGTTCCCTGTTTCGTGTCGTCTTTCAGACGAATTTGAGAGGCCGTTCCTCCCTCTCAAACTCTCCCCCCTAGAGTTATTAACGGGGGCTAACGCCCCCGTTGCCCCCCAACTTGAGTTTGGTGAACGAAAGAATAGAAAAGTGTTCTGGAAAACAAGGATTTAACTATAAGAGGAAGACAACTAGCACAAAAAAAACAGGCCATGGTGTTTATGCTAATGAATGCTTATTTCAAGAAATAACACAAGGACGTATGAGCTTACAGAAACAACGCTAGAAAAACCGCAGATTGATTTATAGACAATAGAGGTTACGGAAAAAGTTTCAGGCGAGTTGATAACGAGGAGTTGATGATAGTGAATTGAGGCGTGTACAGAGAGGTACATAACGAAATTCGATATCAAGACGACAAAGTTAGCGACCGCATCAAACCTTTTTCCGTACGCTCAATAGACAATAGAGAAAGTAGAGGGTTCCTTTTATGGGATTCGCCGCAAGTAGTGCTAGGCTGTACATGCTGTTGGCACGAAAAATAGACTTAGAGTTTCAAATGCAACAAATTAACCAAGCACGCTTGCGTTTGCAAAACGTGATGGATAAAGTGTATGCGACCTCGGTAAACAACGAACCCGATAACCCTGCCGTTGTAATGCAAGAAGAGCTACAACGTCGGATTCAATCGCAAGAGAAGCGGTTGGAGCTGATTATGGAGCGGATTCGGATTCAGTACCAAGCCATCACCACGGAAATTGAAGGCCTTAAAAAGCTGATTAGTAGCAACGTGAAGGCGAGCTTTAGCTTGTTAGGATAACTGGGTGACACGTACAAGGCTTTAGAGAAGCCTGACGACTGTCACCCTAGGTATCAAACTCAATGACTCACGGAGAGCAACGCAAGGCGAGTGTTGTTGCTGGATAGAGACACATCTAAACTTTTTGAACTTCAGTGTGCCAAGGCGACACTGGGGTATTTTGACGTGTTCTGCTTTTTTGTAGTTAAAGGTTCTGCTTATACCATTTTCACAAATGAAGGGCGTGTAGTTGATTTCTAGGAGCTTAGACTCGCAGATGAGTGCGGTGACCATAGAGGTACATAAGCTCATCGAGAATCGTAGCGACAACGAAAGCGACAGACGCCCTTTATTTATGGAATTGGTATTAGGCCTGAGGCACAGGGAACAGAATACCCGCTTGTTGTTGCTTGGCCTCGTAGGCGGCAATGTGATCTTCAAAACTGAGGGTATAGCCAATTTGATCCAACCCTTGCATGAGGCAGGTTTTCCAAAAGGAATTGAGCGGGAAGGGATAGGTACCAATGCCTGCTATTTGCACCGCTTGATGCTCCACATCCACTTCAATGGTCAACTTAGGATTCTCGGTGCAATCTGCCCGCAACTGATTCACCACAGCTTCAGGGAGTTCAATCGGAAGCAGGCCGTTTTTTAGAGCGTTGTTTCTAAAAATATCCGCAAAGCTACTGGCAATAATGGCTTGAAACCCGTAATCTACCAAGGCCCACGGGGCATGTTCACGAGAGGAACCACAGCCAAAGTTCTGCCCCGCCACCAAAATACGGGCATGGGCATAGTTGGGGTCGTTCATCACAAAATCGAGGTTTGGGGTGCCATCGGCCATGTAACGCCAATCGTAAAAAGCGGCATCGCCCAAGCCTGATTTCGTGGTAATTTTCAAAAAACGAGCGGGGATAATCTGATCGGTATCCACATGATCCCGATGCAAGGGCATACAACGGCTACGAATATAAGTAAGTGCTTGCGGCATCATTTAAAACCCTTCTTGCTACAAAATCTAAAGTGTTAAGGTTAAGAAGTGACACGTTCCAACAAACCCTTGTTTTTTGTAAACGTGTAGAGCATGATGATTGATTGCTTCAACTTCCAAGGAAAGCTGAGTACACCCTAACTCTTGGGCGTAACCTTTTAAAAAATCAAACGCTTGTTCAGAAAATCCCTGACCTTGATAGCGAGAATTAACAACAAGATCATGAATATTGAGACGACGTTTGGTATTCCAAGTGCTTAAGCTAACGATAGTATTAATTAATACGATAGGTTCTTCCTGATGGTTCCACCCCATAAAAGAAGAAGCGGTTTCGAGTTCTAATAAACATGCTAGGCTTTGGTTGAGTTCATATTCACTAAACACAGTATCTCTTCCAACAATCGGCATCATGGCATATTCTTGCATCAACTGTTTCCATGCTTGTACATGCACAGCATTCTCAGGGTCGAGAGGAAGAAAGGTTAGTTTCGTCGAGACGGGTGTCATCATGAGCTAACCCACCACCCTAGCTTGTTTATAAGCCCACTGACGAATATCCACCAACTGACCTTTAATGGCGGCGGCGGCGGCCATGACTGGGGAAACCAACAAGGAGCGACTGCCCTTACCCTGACGACCCTTAAAATTACGGTTACTGGTAGAGGCACAATACTGCTCGGGTTCTAGGGCATCACCGTTCATGGCAATGCACATAGAGCAACCTGGCTCTCGCCACTCAAACCCTGCATCCGTAAATATAGTGTGCAACCCTAAGGCCTCGGCTTCACGCTTTACTTTTTCAGAACCTGGTACCACCAAGGCTCGTACCCCTGCCTTTACCTTGTAACCTGTGGCTACCTTGGCGGCGGCTTGTAAATCTTCTAAACGGCTGTTGGTGCAACTACCAATAAACACCACATCAATAGGCTTGCCCGCCATAGGGGTATCGGCTTCAAAGCCCATGTAGGCCAAGGCTTCGGCCAAATCGGCGGGTTGGGTGTGCTGCGGTGGCTGATTAGGGCTAGGTATCTGCTGGCTAATACCCACGGCCAAACCAGGGTTGGTACCGTAGGTGACCATGGGTTCAATGGTCTCGGCTTGTAACACCACTTCTGTATCAAAGGTGGCCTCGGCATCGCTGTAAAGCGTTTGCCAGTAAGCCATGGCTTGATTCCAAGCCTCGCCCTTGGGGGCATAGGGTGTTTGTTGCAGATAGCTAAACGTGGTCGCATCGGGGGCAATCATGCCCGCTCTTGCACCTGCTTCAATAGCCATGTTGCACACCGTCATACGGCCTTCCATACTCAGGTTACGGATAGCCTCGCCCCGAAACTCAATCACATGCCCAGTGCCACCATCCATACCAATGTTAGCAATCACGGCTAAAATAATATCTTTCGCCGTCACTTCAGGAGCCAAGGTACCGTTGATGGTCACGCTCATGGTTTTACTAGGATATTGAAGAAGGCATTGCGTTGCCATCACATGTTCAATCTCGCTGGTGCCAATGCCAAAGGCCAAGGCCCCAAAGGCTCCGTGCGTCGCCGTGTGACTATCACCGCATACAATCGTCATACCCGGGAGGGTCAAGCCAAGCTCGGGGCCAATCACATGCACAATCCCTTGATTGCCACTCTCTACGCCAAAGTAACGAATCCCCTGCTCGCTCACGTTCTGCTCCAAAGTTTCAATTTGCGATTGAGCCTCGGCATCCTTCAGCGGGAAGGAACGATGGAGGGTGGGAATACTGTGATCCACGGTGGCCACGGTTAACTCTGGCCGACGAAAGGTTCGCTGGTTGGCCTTTAATCCCGCAAAGGCTTGCGGCGAGGTCACTTCGTGAATCAAGTGTCTATCAATATAAAGCAAGGCTGGGGCTTCTTCATCGGCTTGATGCACCACATGGGCATCCCACAATTTTTGATACAGTGTTTTAGCAGTCATTTTAAAACAACCTTTTTTTAAACAAGAGAGAGACAAGAGAGAGATTAGAGAAAAAGTTTCAGGCTTATTCAGCCACTTCCACTTCCTTGACGGGGTCACGGTGAATGGCCTCGAAGGCTTCACTAGCGATACGGCTTAACTCTTTCGGCATATGGGGGTTACGGCTAAACTGACGCAATAAATCGCAGATACGGCGTAGGTTACGCACCAAATCACCTTGATCCATATTCGTCATGCCTCGTAACGAGGTCCAATCCGTTCCTCTCGCCCAAGCTTCTACCAACGGCGAGGCCGCAGGGTTAATACTAATAGGAACCTGCACTTGATAGCGTTTTTGAGCCTTTTGAACCGATTCTGCCAAGCGGAACAGCTTGTTGACGGTTTGCTTAACAGCCCTAGACGGAGCCACAAAACTGGTCACGTTCTCACGGCCAGAATCATTCACAATGACTGAGACAATGCCCGCTAACTCGCTAGGCTCTAGGTTATCCAACAAGCCTTCGCGTAAGATTTCCGCCACAAAAATCTCGTTTTCTGTCCGAATATCCGCCGTAACAACGCCCCATTCGGTGGGCTTACCATCGCCACCCAAATAGCCAAGCTCTTGTAATAAATGGAAGAGGTTACGGAAGGTATCTTGATAGACGTTGACCTCGCCCTCCATCTCTAAACGAAGGTGTTCAAGATGGGCTTCATATTGTGGAATACGTTCTACCAAACGGCGATGATGCTTGTAATCTCGGCAACTAAAGCAGGGGGATTGACGCAAGGGCTTGTTGAGTACATCAATCGCTTCTTGCAGACGTTGTTTTTCGGCGGTTAGCTCTTCGGTAGCACCGTAGGTTTTAAGTTGCTTGTTAATAATGCCTAGCTGATCCGTCAATTCGGGGTATTGACGACGCAACACCATATGCTCTTGCAAATCGTTGGCGGTTAGCCCTGCAGGGCAATCGTAGTGGTTGGCTTGCTCTATCAGGCCACGCACATCGGCCATTTCTTGCTCAAAGGGCTTGGTGCGTCGTGCCGTGGTAAACGAGCCAAAGCTTCGGCCTAAAATATGACTCACCTCATCCAAGGTGTGGGTTTGCATTAAATTAAGCACCATCCCATAGGTGGGGGTAAACTGACTGTTCAACGCATCTGGCGGAGACGAGGCAATACGTGCGGCTTGCTTGGCATCGTTAAACGGTGTTTTTACCACTACCACATGCCCTTGATCATCCAAACCACGGCGACCCGCCCGTCCAGACATTTGCAAAAATTCGCTGGCCGTCAACATGCGATGCCCCTCATTCGTCCGCTTTGAAATAGCGGTAATGACGGTGGTGCGGGCAGGCATGTTAATACCAGCGGCAAGGGTTTCGGTGGCGAACACCACTTTCAACAAGTTTTTTTGGAAGAGTTGTTCCACTAACAGCTTGACCCCAGGCAACAACCCTGCATGGTGCGAGGCCACCCCGTTAATAAAGCACTGATACCGTTCGGTATCCATCTCTAAGCTGGTTTGCTCAATAAACTCATCCATAATACGCTTAATTTCGGCTTGTTCGACCTCGGTATTGAGAGCTAAATCTCGGCAATCAAACATGCCCTTATCGCACCCTTTACGGCTAAAGGTAAAAAAGATGGCAGGCAACATGTTGCGTTCATGCAGTTCTTGCAGACAGTACATGGGGTTAAAGGGCTGGTTCCGTACCTTCGGATCACGGCTACTACGTTCAAACTTCAAACGTCCGTTTAATTTACGACTTCCACGTTCAAACAACGGCAAGATTTCTTTTTCACGATGATAGTAAAACCGCAGTGGCACGGGTCGAAAATCGCTCCACACCAATTTAGTCACGGGGTGGATTTTGTTCATCCAACGAGTCAGCTCTTCGGCGTTGGCCACGGTGGCCGAAAGGGCAATCATCTGCACATGAGCGGGGCAGTAAATAATCGACTCTTCCCAAACGGTGCCACGATCGGCATCGTTCATAAAGTGACATTCATCCAACACCACATAGCCTAAATCGTTCAGCAAACTGGCATCTTCATTCAATCCGTAAAGCATGTTTCTAAACACTTCGGTGGTCATTACCACAACACGGGCTTCGCGGTTTTGGCTCGTATCCCCTGTTAACACCCCCACGTTGTGTTCGCCGTAGCGTTGTTTTAAATCGTGATATTTTTGATTAGAAAGGGCTTTTAATGGGGTGGTGTAAAACAGTTTCTTACCTTCTGCCAAGGCTTTGAGGGCGGCAAACTCTGCAATGGTGGTTTTGCCACTGCCTGTGGGTGCACATACAACCACACTATGCCCCTCGTGAATATGGCTCACGGCTTCGTATTGAAAGTCATCCAACTGAAAGGTCAGGCCATCCATGTAAACCTGTAGTAAATCGGGAGTCTGTTCGGTTGTATCTTGAACGAAAGAAGGAAGCAAAGTCATAAATGATGAGTCGATTCTAGTAGAGTATTAATGCCCATGCGGGCGTGCTATGAAAGGTTGAAAGCTGGGGGTGTTCGCCTTGTTGAGAAAACGGATCTATAGAAACCTATGCAAAAGGGTTTTTCGAGGCTTCTAAGCTCCTCGTTTTGTGTCGTCTTTCAGACGATTTTGAGAGGCCGTTCCTCCCTCTCAAAATCTCCCCCCTAGAGTATTTATAGGGGCTTCGCCCCTATAAACCCATTTTCCTAAAGAGGTTTACGCAACCAGTGTTCAACACTTTATTGCAGGCCCGAATGGGCTTTTGCAGAGATTTCTATAGATAGACTAACATAAACAAGACGGCTGTAAAGAAAGCTTCTATTGTTTTTTTGTTTTTCTGCTATACTAGTAATGGTTTGTAAGGCATCAACTAGTTTGTGTGCTTATTTATGCGTTAAGTTAGCCACTGAAGCCAAGCTGTGTGTCGTTCTGTTTTTTGATAATATAAGAGTAGTGAACCCTTTAAGGAGTACTAAACCAATGATGGTTATGCGTAATGGAGAATTGAAACAAGGTGATTTAGAAAACCTTATTTTAAATGCCCTATGGGATTTAGAACAGGCTGGTAGCGATCGTGTTTACGTGGCCGATGTACAGCTTTGTATTCGTGATGCTCAGCGGGATTGGGCCTATACCACGGTTAAAACCGTGATGGATAGGCTCGTAGAAAAAGGCTTGGCGAGTCGGATAAAAGAAGGAAAGAAGTTCTATTATTCTTCCGTCATGAGCCGTGAAGAAGCGGGCATGGATGCGGTACGCAAAGTGGTGCGTCAGTATTTTAAATATGATTTGGATGGCTTACAAGTGTGTGTGGCGGCCTTGCGTCGTGAAGGATTTGGTATTGAACCTGCAACGGCGGATAGTGTCAAACAATTGGAGCGCTCGTTGACTGGGGTGGCTCTTTAGGAGCCTCTGCCAAAGGCTATCATGGAACATACGTGGCAACAGACTCTTCTTTTTTTAACCCAAGGTTACGCTGTGTTGCCACTGTTAGCCTTGGGTTTGTGTGCTTGGGTTGTGGTGCATCCCATGGGACGCTGGGTGATTGGCGGCGAGACGGCCCAGCCCACGTTTTCCTTCGCATCGTGGCTTTGCTTGTTATTTTCAGCGGGTATGGGTACAGGCATGCTTGTGTGGGGGCCAGCCGAACCGTTAATGAATACGCTTCAACCCATTACCACCCATGGCCTACAGCATCCTTTAGTTGCGTTTCACGAAGCGTTGGCCGCCGCCTACCTGCATTGGGGGGTACATCCTTGGGGCTTGTATGCCATCAGTAGTGTGCTAATACTTTGGTTACAGCGTCAGTATCACGCCACAGGGCTGGCCAGGCTAAAGCAGCGTGCATGGGTGCGTACCTTCGTTTTAGGTTTAGCATTTACCTTAGTATTAACGCTATTGTTTGGTATGGCCACAACGTTGGTTAGTGCCGTTGTTACTGTGCAACAGGGGTTAGGGCGACTCCTTCCTGCCAGTCAAGCAGAGGCTTCGTGGGTAGGGCTAAGCTTACTGCTTGCCTGCTTGGGTATCGCTTTATGGAGTGCTACTTCAGGCCTAAGCAAAGGGGTACGTTATTTAAGTGAGCTAGGCGTGGGCTGTGCTTTTATTTTGTGGGTGTGGGTGGCTTGGCAAGGCCAACAGGTGCTGCACCCTAGCGATTGGTTGGCCAGTAGCCTACTATATGGCAAGCAGTTTTTGGCGTTTAGTTTAGGAACCCTACCCTATGTTGATTCGCAATGGTTTAGCCTATGGACGACGAAAAACTGGGCGTGGTGGTTAAGCTGGACACCGATGATGGGGCTTTTTGGTATCCTAACCTCGTACGGAAGGCAACTCAGAACGCTGGTATTGGCGATGGTGCTGATACCTAGCTTGATGGCTTGGCTTTGGTTTAGCATTTTGGGCAGTGTGACTCATGGAGTGCTAGAGCCTCAATTAACGAGTCTTTCATGGCAACAAGCCCCGAGTGTGTTGGTGCAACTGTTGCAAGCCTTGCACACCCCGAGCTGGGGACTCCTAGCGGTGCTGGCCTTGTGCTTGGTGTTTGCTATTAATTCGGCAGATTCCATGTTAAGTTGCTTGGTGAATGCCAGCAAGGGATTCGTTGTAAAGCAACCGTCTCTCTTCTCTTCGTATGTGTATTGGGGGGCGGGCTTAACTGTTATTTCGTTAGGGCTGTGGCTGACACATAGTGTAGAAGATTTGCAGTGGGCTATTTTAATAGCGGGCGTGCCTTACGGGGTGTTGTTTTTTGGATTACTGCTCGCCTTACTTTTTTCGAGATTATTAACTAAATAGCTTTAGTATTGACTCTGTGAAAATGAAACGCAATCGCTTGCTCCATATCCTTCAGTGAACGAGAGACAACCTTACCTCGCCGTTTAAATCTTGCAATCCAATGACGTAAATCGC
>JBJTUB010000184.1:0-1364 GCA_046080465.1 Vampirovibrionales bacterium
TTGCCTCAACCTTTAATAAGAGTGATACCTTATTAAAGAAAAGTGTGCTAAGCTTTAATAACGCACTGTCGTTATTAAAGGATACTATCACATGACCGCCTCAAACTCTCCTGATACACACACCTCTCGCCTAGGAACCTACAAAACAACCACCGTGGTGGCTGGCGAAAGCGTAAAAGCCTATATTCCCCCCGCCTTACCCCCATTGCCTCCGCTAGAGCTTGGGCCGTTGCAGGGGTTGCTTGAACAGGCTTCGCTGTTGCTGGGTACCTTAAACGCCGTCACCTGTCATGTTCCCAACGTCAACCTATTTCTGTATCACTACATCCGCCAAGAAGCCTTGCTCTCCTCTCAAATTGAAGGCACACAATCTTCCTATCACGACCTCATGCTCCATGAAGCCAACGAGGCCGTGGCCGTGCCTCTCGAAGATATTGAAGAGGTGTCTACCTATGTGGCTGCCATTCAACACGGGATTCATCGTTTGAAACACGATGACTTTCCCCTCTCGCTTCGCTTGCTTCGGGAAGTTCACGCCAAGCTACTCAACAACACCCGAGGGCAACACAAACAGCCAGGCGAATTTCGACAATCGCAAAACTGGATCGGGGGAACTCGCCCTAGTAACGCCTTGTTTGTACCGCCACCGCCTGAATGGCTCCCAGAAGGTCTTTCGGCCTTGGAAGCCTTCATGCACGAAGAAGAAAGTGGGCTGCCTCACCTCGTTAAAGCGGGGTTGTTGCATGTGCAGTTTGAAACCATTCACCCCTTTTTAGATGGCAACGGTCGGCTAGGACGACTGTTAATAACGCTGTATTTGCTTGAAAAAGAGATGATCAGCCAGCCCATTCTCTACTTAAGCCTTTACTTTAAACGCAACCAAACCGATTATTACCGCTTACTGAACGAAGTTCGTCTTTCAGGGAATTGGGAAGCGTGGCTGGAGTTTTTCTTAACAGGGGTGATACACACCTGTCAAGCGGGCATTCACCAAGCCCGAGCCATGAATCAGCTTATCAGCTCGGCTCGAAGTACGCTTGAATCTCAAGGCCGTGGCAGTAAAAACATGCTACTGGTGTTTGAGCTATTGTTAGAAAAGCCGATTCTTTCAATACCCTATGCCTCTGAGCGATTGGGGCTATCTCAGCCAACAGTAACCAAAGCCTTTCAACGCTTAGTAACGTTAAACATCGTGCGTGAAGTGAGCGGCAAGCAACGAGGCAAGCTATACCACTACTCGGCGTACTCGGCCATCCTCGAACATCCGTGGGTAGTGTGAGTGAGGTGTCTCATGTAAAAGAAACGACTTTTCTTTTACAGAGGTGCTTTCATTTGTAAAAAATAGCGATTTTCTTTACAAACGC
>JBJTUB010000185.1:0-13162 GCA_046080465.1 Vampirovibrionales bacterium
TGAAAGATTCTAGCTGTTTCAACTAAGCTCGCTTGCTTTGAAAACAGGAGGGCTTTTTCTCGGAGATCTAAACTGTAAGCCATGGTAGTTGTTCCTTTCAATAAAACAGTCACTCTGTATAGTCTACCACGATTCAAAAATATTTCAAAATACTATAGAGAGGGAGGAACGGCCTCTCTACGTTGCCCAGAGGGCAACTTAAGGCAGGGGACTAACATCGTTTGTAAACAACCTTTAGTTAACACTCTCAAATAAAATTATTAAAGAGGTTAGTAGGGGCTGTTCGGAATGGGGCCTATTTCACGAGAATCATCTTTTTTAACTCAACTGCTTGCGAAAACGAGAAATGCTTAGGCCAATTAACACGCACGTGGAAAGCATTAATAAGAAGAAGGGCGTGTATAAATCGACAAACCCTCCGCTTTTAATCACCACGCCTCGGATAATATCCAAATAGTAGGTTAATGGCAGTACATAGCTAATCAGTTTAATAAACCACGGCATGGGTTCTATAGGAAACACAAACCCCGAAAGAAGCAAGCTAGGCAACAAGAGTCCCATCGTCATTTGTACCGATTGTGTTTGTGTACGGCTTAATGTAGAAAGCAGCAGCCCCAAGCCCAAGGAGTTTAAAATAAACATCAAACTAGCCACCCACAAAAAGCCAATCCCCCCCGTTACACTGATATTGAAGAAGCCCACCATTACACTTAGGGTTAACACCATATCCAGTAACCCAATTAAGGCATAGGGCAGTACCTTGCCCAACATCAGCTCGGCGGGTTGTAGAGGCGATACCATGAGCTGTTCTAGCGTGCCTGCTTCTCGTTCACGCACAATGCTACCGCTGGTAAGCAGTACCGTCATCATGTGCATAATCACGCCCAAAATACCAGGAATTAAAAACATAGAGGGAGAAAGATCAGGGTTGTTGATAATTTTAGTTTGTAACTCAATAGGGTTGCTCAAGGCTGCTGTACCCACAGGATTCGGGCTGGCGACTCGGCGTTGCTTTAAGCGTTCCATCGATTGATTTTGAGTAATGGCTCGCACGGCATCCAACAAGCCCTTAGAGATGTTGGCGTTGGTGCCATCCAGCACCACATTAACGTTGGCTTTGGCATTGCCCGTCAGTAAGTTTTTAGAATAATCTGAAGGGATGATGACCCCCAAACGATACCGCCCTTGCTTAACGGAACGGAGCAAATCTTCTTCTGTTTGAATGCCCTGTTGCCCCGCAGGCACCAGCTCGAAGTAGCCACTTTGCTGTAACGAGGTGAGTAGCTCTTGCGAGGCTTGCCCCCGATCGTAATTGTACACAGGGGTTGGCACATGCCGAACATCTTTCTGCACGGCCACGCCCGTTACGAGCAGTTGCATCACGGGCAGGGCAATAATAAAGGCCATTAAATAGCGGTCTCGGCTAAGTTGAATCAGCTCTTTTTTAAAAACAGACCGTACGCCCGCTAGCGTTAGTAGGGGGCGAGGGGTAAAGGTAGGTTGAACTCCCGTTACGGAAGGGGAGTGAGCAACATTCGTAAAGCGTACGTTCATCATAATCAACTACCATAGCACAAACATACTACTTTCCTCGATTTTTTGTTTTGTTTTCTATAGAAGACTCTGCAAAAGGGTTTGTCGAGGGTTCTAAGTCCCTCGTTTCTTGTCGTCTTCCAGACGACTTTGAGAGGCCGTTCCTCCCTCTCAAACTCTCCCCCCTAGAGTCTTTATAGGGGCTTCGCCCCTATAGACCCGTTTCCTCAAAGGGGTCTATGCAATCAACGTTCAACCCTTCATTGCACGCCCGAATGGTCTTTTGCAGAGTCTTCTATAGCAAGAACTCTCTATACTCTACTCCCTTTAGTATACCTGATAGTTAGATTAAAGGCTTCACACGTGTTATTGTGTGAAGCCTTTGGAGGAGATGCTTGAAACCTAAGCCTAGACAGTCGCCATGGCCTGCATCTTGCTCATGGCCTTCCAGTTGGCATCCATAATCAATTTGTAGGCTTTCAAGGCGGTATCTTCAATCTCGCCCAGTTCGCTGGCATCCATAATCAGCTGACGCAGGGGCATCAACGCACGAGGATCCCGAATCATCCCCAAAGCGTGAGCCGCCCCTGAACGCACCAAGATATTTTCCTCGCGGTTACACAACACGCCCACCAAGGTATCGGTGGCGGTGGTACACCCTAGTTTGCCGAGTGACTGTACGGCGTAAATACGCACGTTCACCCATTCATCGTTCAACATGCCTAGCAAATGAGGTACGGCAGAACGCTCGCCCAGTTCACCCAAGGCACGGGTGGCATCGCAACGGACGTTGACACGTTCGTTGTGCAGAATCTCAATCAGGGGATTAACGGCAATGGGGCCAATTTCAATCAAAGCATCGGCAGCGGTAATACACACTTGACTGTTGCCATCGCTGAGAGCTTCCACCAAGGGCATCACCACTTCTTCGCCACCTAAACGCCCCAAGGCACGAGCGGCACGCACACGCACATCCACGTTGCGATCTTCTTGCAGGCTTTCAATCAAATGGCTTCTGGCACCAGGATGCCCCAGTTCGCCCAAGGCACGGGCAGCATATAAACGAACCGATCCGTTTTTATCATGTTTGAGAGCGTCAATCAGTGGGTCGACAGCACGAAAATCACCACTTTCACCCAACATACGAGCGGCGTTGTAACGCACTTTTTCGCTGGGGCTTTGCTTCAAATCATCTACTAATTGATCATAGGTTTTAGCACTGCTGGCTTTTTTACGAGAACCTGTCAGTGTGCTGGCCATCATCATCATCATAAAAAGAATAAACCTCCAAAGGGTGTGGGTTGGTGTGTTGCCAAAAGGCAAAAGTTGGACGTAAAAATAACTGCTTTAAGGTAAGTGTGCTTAACTCAAAACAACAGAAAAGGTACCAGTAATGATTAGCACCTACATTTAAAATTCAAACAAAAACAACACTCTAAGTTAGCGGTAACCTACGGGTAACAAACAAACATCCATCACGAAACAGATGCGATAACCCTAAAGCAAACGGAAGGGAACTTGCAAAACACTGTCTAGTTAACTTCCTAGTGAATAACGACTCACACTAGCCTCACACGCAACATAGAATAAAAAACGACTCTCGTTAGAGAGACTACTTCAGCATAAAACCAACGTACTTTCTAACTTGTGCGTTATGTAAGGGTGTGTCGCATCAACAGGTATAAATCCATTATAGCTTTTTTTAGAGACTTGTCATCTTTTTTTTTATTTTGTTACGGGCTTGTTACATTTTGTTTTTAGGACACTTACCTTTTTAGCAAGTAAGGCTTTACTCGGGATGCCTTCGGCTGGGGGGAGGGTGACCAGTGTTTGATAGTGTTGCAAGGCGGTAGGCCACTGCTGTTGTTTTTCGGCTACCAAGGCTAGGTAAAACACACTGGGGGCATGTTTCGGCTCTAAGGCTAAGGCTTGCTGGGCGTAGTGTTTGCACTGTGGCCACTGCCCTTGCTGGTAGGCATTGCTAGCCAAGGCAACGGTGGCTTCTAGCCGTTGTTGGAGAGACAAACGAGGCTGGTCTATCCACAGTTGAATCCACTGGCTACTAAGTTTCCACGCTTTTTGTTCTTGAAGAACGCTATTAAAATCGAGCAGCAGATCCATCGGCCATTGGGTAAACGATTCCTTCGGCAACAGAAGCAACGTGGCTTCTGCCCATGCCACGGCCTCGGGGCTGGGTTGGGTAATCCACGTTTCTGTAATGAGTTGTTGCAAAGCGGTTTGTAACAGAGGCGTGGTATAGGGTGGCGAATTTAACAAGGCCATCGCCTGCTGACGAACCTCGGTAGGCTGTTGGGTTAAGGTCAATCGCAGCACCCCTAGCTGGGCTTCCTGACGTAGGGGGGAATCCACGGCCAAAAGCGATTCGGGTTGGCTGAGCACCGCTTGATAATGTTGTAAGGCTTCGGCGGTTTGTTGGCGACGTTCCTGCAGGCGAGCCAAGCCTAGGTGGGCTTGCAGTACCGCTGGTGCAGGGGCTTCCCCTGTGGTTTGTAGGGCTAAGATGCTCTGATAGCGTTGTTCTAGCTCGGTGAACGAAACGCTTTCTGTAGGCGTTACGCCGTTGGTGGGGGCGGTTTGTGCCGCTTGGTTAGCCAGTTGTAGTTGCCACTGTACCAAGGCAGAACGCAATTCATTTAGCACATCGGCGGGCGGATTGTTTCTCTGTTGTAATTGGCTGTAGAGGTTATTCGCCCATACCACGCCTTCACTCACTTGGTTGCTTTGCTCAAAGGCGAACAGGGTGTTTTTGACGGTGGCTAAACGACGTTGTTCGCTGGGTTGCACCAGTAAGCCCGTGTAAAGTTTTAACGCTTGTGGGTAACGCTGTTGTTTTAACAGGCTGTAGGCTAATTCTCGCTCTAAATCGGGCGTGAGTTCAGGCGGAAGTTGCGGGTGTTGCAAGGCGGTGTTGGCCAATAGTTCCGATTCGCTGTAGCGTTCTAGCTGATTGAGCCACAGCACCTCGTTGAGTTTGGCATCGTGCAACAGGGGCGAACTGGCATCTTGCTCGCTTTGCAGTGCAATAAATTGTTGTAGTGTTTGCAGTGCCTCGTTCAAGTTACCTGCCTCTTGATATTGTTGAGCCAATAACCACCATGCTTTTGCGTTGTTCGGCTGGGTTTGGGTGGCTCGCTTTAAACGCTGAATAGCCACCTCGTGCTTTTTTAGCTTTTGACTGGCCTTGGCGACCCATTCGGTGATGATCATGGAATCGATACCGAGGGCGGCCTCGGCGACATCTAACACCTGTTGCCATTGTTCTAACTGGCCATAGGCTTGCACCAACAGGGGTGTATCGGTGAACTGTTCGCCTTGTTGTTCTTGAAGATGAAGCAACTGAGTTAACGCCGTCTGCGGTTGCCTAAGACGCAAGGCCAAGCGGGCATGGAGCCGTTGGCCTTCGGTGTGGTTGGGGTAGCCTGCCAAAAACAACACCACATGTTGTTGGGCTTCCTCTAGGCGATTCAGTTGTTCTTCCACCCGAGCCAAGGCTAAGTGACTATAACGATACGAGGGATTTTTGAACAAGCACGCCTCGTACGCCTCTAAGGCTGGCTGCCACTGCTGTTGTTGTTCGTACAGGTTGCCTAGGCTGTAATACAGCATGGCATCGGTGCTGTTGCGGGAAATGGCCTGTAAATACTGCTGTATCGCCGCCTGCGTGTTGCCCTGCTGACTGTACAAATTGGCCAAGGCAATGTAGGGCAATGGATCGCTATTATCCAGTGTGAGGGCTTGTTGAAACTGCTGCACGGCCTGCTTGGTTTGTCCCGCCTGCCACGCCGTTTGCCCCGCTTGGTAGTGGCGTTGAGCCTCGGGGGTGAGGGCCAACACAGACGAAAAAGACCCTAGTAGCATCAGTAACAGTAGGGGCGTGATGCGGTGCAACGGAGGGGATAAAAAACCAAGAGGAATCAGCATAGGAGAACCTTATTAAAATCTTTAGTGAAATGATTGTATTTACTTTGTTTTTTGATTAAACTTCAACCATAGTTTAAAATAAGTAGGCTTCTCTGTAAAGCTCACCTTAAATAGAATACATAGAAATGATAGGATAAAACCTCATGGATGTTGAATTAATTTTGTTAGATGCTGAAGAACGCATGGATAAAGCCTTGAACTCGTTGGCTGCCGAGCTAGGAACCTTACGCACAGGGCGAGCTAACCCGCAGATTTTGGATCGTATCAATGTTGAATACTACGGGGCCGTGACTCCCCTGCGTCAAATGGCCAATATTTCTGTGCAAGAAGGTACCACGCTAGTTATTCAGCCGTACGATAAAAGCTGTATCGGCGATATTGAGAAAGTCATTTCCAAATCGGATTTAGGCTTGAACCCCAACAACGATGGCACCGTGATTCGCATTGTAATTCCGCCCTTGAGCCAAGAACGCCGTAAAGAGCTGGCCAAGGTGGCTGGCAAAATGGGCGAAGAAGCCAAGGTGGCCGTGCGTAACGTGCGTCGTGATGCCATGGATGAACTCAAAAAGCTAGAAAAGCAAGGCATGTCGGAAGATGAAGTACGTGGGCATCAAGACGATGTTCAAAAGAAAACCGATAGCCACGTTAAAAAGATTGATACCATGGTTTCTGAAAAAGAAGCCGAAATTCTGACCGTCTAAGGCGATACTGATTGTGATGACGACACTCCACCCCTCGGATGCTTCTGTACCTGAGGATTTCCCCGCCTTGAACCAAGCTGTTTCTCAAGCCTTGCCTCAAGAAGCACCCTTGGCTGTGGCCAAAAAACCTTCGGCAGAGCGGGTGTTGATGGGCTTTGCCGTAGCTGGTATTGCCGTGCTGGGTATGGCACTGGGGGGATGGTACTTGGCCGTGCTGGTGGCTTTTGTGATGTGTGCAGGCTTTTTAGAGTTTGCCCGCATGATGCGGGGCTATGGGTTACGTCCTTCGCACATGGCCTTTTTTACGGCGGTACCTATTTTAGTAGTGCTGGCCATGAAATCCAAGCTGACGCTCTTCTTCCCTGTGTTGATTTTAGGTAGCACGCTGGCGTTTTTTCAGTGGTTGTTTCGTCGCCCTAACGCCAAACTGGCCGATTTATCGCTTACCTTGCTGACGCTGATTTACCTTGGCTTTCTACCGGCACATCTTATTTTGTTACGCAATATCGGCTATCCGCTAGAGGCTCACTTGCCCTTTTGGCAACAGCAGGGCTTTGCGTATCTGTTTTTGATGGTGGTGATGGTCTCATTCTCTGATATTGGAGCCTACTATGTGGGCAAGCGTTTTGGTAAAGCCTTGTTGTACCCTGAAATTAGCCCTAAAAAGACTCGTGAAGGGACGCTGGGCGGGTTGGCCGTCGCCGTGCTGGTAACGGTGCTAACCTCATGGTGGCTGAAGTTTCCCTTGCATCACGCCTTGTTGTTGTGTGTGTTAATGGTGATTACAGGCGGGCTAGGCGATTTAGTGGAATCGAAAATTAAGCGAGAATCGGGCGTCAAGGATTCTGGCAGTTTGCTGGCTGGCCACGGCGGAGTGTTGGATCGCATGGATAGCTACTTGTTTAGCGGAGCCGTGGCGTATTACTACATTCACTGGGTGGTACTGCAAGAGGGGCTGGCCGAGAAGGTTGTGCGGTTGTTCAGCTTTTTGTAGGGGCCTTCGCCCGTGCGATGAGGGGTGTTGGGTTGGCTGCGTCAAGGGCATTCGCCCCCGCAATGAGGGTGTTGGGTTGGCCTCGTCAAACGGCGAGTGGATACTGCGTTTCTACCCCCTCTCCCTTAGGTGTATTGTTTCGTATGATTGCAAAGATGTTCATGGTATAGTATTAGGACTTCACTATCTTTGTAATCATGCGAAACAATACACCTAAGGGAGAGGGCTGGGGTGAGGGATTTCACCAACCTAGGTATCGCCTGTGCTTCCCTCATCCTAACCTTCTCCCTAAGGGAGAAGGAACAGAGCAATTTAACCTTTCGCAGAGGGTTCTATAGAAAAGGATTACTGTTTAACTGATACAGGGTTAACGTACTATCCAACTGTAATGTGTTACACCCTGTATCTACCAGATTCCCAATCGTTACCTTGCCGCCGTTATTGGCACAAAAAAGCTTGATTTTACTTAGCCCCAAGCTCATCGAACTTTTTGAGAGTGTCGCCAAGAATTGCTGTAGATTGGTAAACGATCCTTGAATACTCATCTCATAATCACGCTCGTAAATAGGCAGTTGCTGTTTGCTGAGTAAGGGAAGAGGCTCGGTTGTGTTGTCTTCTTTGTCGTTGTAGCTATTTGCCAAGCTGGAAGTTCTCTCCTCTTTCGGCACCAAGGCTAACAACTGTAAATGATGCTTGCTTAATGTATTTAAGTAAAAGCGTTGAAACGCCATCTCGTTAATGGGTTTTAATGAATGATTGGTTAATTGACGAGCTTGCGTTTCAGAATCTTCTTTAAAGAGACGGATAAGATTTTCTAAATACTGAGCTTTTTCTTTTAAATCAGATTGATTGCCGTTAAATACGTTTAAGGTTTTGTTATGTTCTATCCACTCATTGCCCATGGGGATAATAAACTTGACACTTGCCCAATACCACAAACACAGATATAGAAAGAGAAATAGTAAATTCAATTCACGTGTATTGAGTGTAAGCATCGTACTTGCTTGCTTCCTTTAGCTTTCTAAATCACTAATCACTTCACCCTCTAACTCATCGGCTGGGGTACTGTTGGTGTTACTGGGGCTAGAAGATGAGACAACGCTTCGTTTACGGGCTGTTTTCTCAGGTGATTCGGGAGTTGCTGTCACCGCTTCAGACCCTTGCGTACGTACCGATACAGGTTTTGCTTGAGCAGTCAAGGTCGGCTTCGTGATTAGTTCTGCCATTAAATCGAAACCGTAAATAACCTTATTGTTTTTACTTTGTGCTTGATCGACCTGTTGTAGTTTTAAATTGTCTGCTAAGGATTGGTGCTTGTTTAAACGCTCGGTAAATGCCAAAATATCGGTGTATTTTAAGGCATAGCCTTTGAGCGTGAGTGTTTCTTCTAATTGAATGCTATCCACCCAAGAGGAGCTTGGTAATTGCGAGGGAAGCAATGTTAAAAACTGCTGGAACCTTTGAATGTTTTTACTGTTTTGTTTTTCTAATAGTTGAAGACTACTAAAAAACTGAACCTTCCGTTTGTAAGCGTTGAGTTCAACTCCTAGCTGAGAAATATCTTGCAAGGTACTCGTTTTTTTAGCCTCGTAGGAGCTTAACAATTTTTTTTCATGAATATTGCTTACATATAAAAACAGACATAAACCACTCGTCACCAGTACATTGGTAAGCAATATGCGTAGATGGCCTTGCATAAAAGCTTGCAAATCAGGCACATCTAGTTGAATAATTTCCGTGAGGGAAACTGAACCAGACTGAACTTGAAAGCTATTAAACTTATTTATAAAGTTTAACGTATAAGCCGATTCATTCAGTCGGTAGGAGGTATAAGCACCCAAGAGTATGGGATTCAATTCAGAGTTAGCACCTTGGACGGCGACATCAATTTCAAACGGTTGTATGGGGGTGGCTAGCTTTTCTGAGAAAAAATGACAAGTATTCCAATTCAGTTGGTGTGTCACCCAAAAAGCGGGGATAGACTCTTCATACTGTTGTAGCGAACGTACAATTTCCTTATACAAATCGTCTAAAATTAAATCACCTTGCTTAACGTTATGCAGTAACTGAGCAGAAATACTCACTTCACGCACGTCTAATAGGGTTCGGGTTCGCCAAATAAATATTCGGAAGCGATCGCCATCTTGCATCAGGCTCCCCCACATAAAATCGGGAATACTGGCCTGCTGTTCAACACTACGAAACAAGCTGCTTTCCAAAAAGCCTGTAATCAAAGCATACGGATGCGTATACATCCCAATAACCTTAAGCTTCAATTCTTTTAAAATTCGTAAATATTCAAAAGCAGTATCATACCGACACGACGACACCAACACCCGTTGCTGTGTGGTAACGCTGGCACCGTCAATCAGGCTAAAATCTAATGCCACTTCGGTATGCTCAAAGGCCCGATACCGCTCAAGTTCCGTCACTAATGCTTGGCAGTACTCTTCTTCTTCCATTTTGGGCAATTCAAGTACTTTGGTGGTGGTACACGGAATACTTAACGCAACCGGCACACCCGATTTAATCTGTAATTCTAGCATTAAATCTTTAATGGCTTGCTTAAGGGTGTGATTAAGTTTAAGTTGATCGGTACCATTGTTAAACGTGTTGGCGGGTAAGGCCACGGTGTAATTACGAATAACCCGTTGTTCGGTGGTATCGAACAACATGCCATCCACACCTTGCTTTTGAACAGAAAGCACCAATACCAAACGACTGGTATTGCTTGAGCTGCTGGTGTTTAATTTTAAAAACTGTAGTACCATAAGGTAACGCTCGATAGTATTAATAGCAGACTCTCTCAACTAATACCATTTGAAAGATTGAATAGCGACTAGCTGATTTCTAGGAGCTTAGACTCGCAGATGTGTGCGGTGTACAGAGACGACCATAAGCACATCGAGAATCGTAGCGACACCGAAAGCGGCATACGGGATTGTGTCTTTTAATTGGTATAAGCCTGCTAAAAGAAAAGGATAGCAATAATATGAGTAGCATAACAAAATCAGAAGCTCGGCGGTGGGCTAAAACACAACGTTCCTCTATCTGTAGGGGGAAGCAGTCTGCCTTTAGAGAGATTCTTTTACAGGAACTGCTTCCTTGGCTCTTTAGCCAGCATGTATTACAACGTAACGATGAAAAAAACGATTCGAAACACGACTGGAAAAATGATTGGGTCGCCGTGTACAGTGCCACCCCTCAAGAGCCTGATGTATCCCCTGTGTGCCATGCCCTGCATCAGCAAGAAATCGTACTCGGCTTGCCCCGTATGGAGGTGGCTTCAGAAACGGCTCCCCTTGCCCAGTTGTACTGGCATCGCTACCGCCCCGCCTCCACCAATAAAAACGAGTCAGGCACAGTGCTGGTTCAACATCCATGGGGGGTATGGGAGCCACATCCTCAAGAGCCTTTACTGGAGACGCCGCCTGCGGTGGTGTTGTTACCGTGCTTGGCAATGGATGGGCGTGGCAATCGGTTGGGGTACGGTCAGGGGTTTTACGATCGTGCTTTGAAGCACTGGAAGACTCAAGCCAAGCAAGCACCGCTATTGATTAGCCTTTGCTGGCAGGCCTGCATCTTACCAGAATCGTTGTTGTTGCAAACAGAAGCATGGGATATCCCTGTGGATTATACCCTGTGTGAATCAGGATGGATACCCCACCATCCCTTGGAGGCTGACGAGACACGATGATGCAAGCGGTACAGCCCCCTTCTCAACCGACGGTTCTTCCTCCGCCAGAAGACTGTTTAGCACAAACGTTACACCAACGCTTAAGTTGGTTACAGTACCACTGCCAGTTGGCCAACCTGCACCCCTTGCCCCCGCCTAAGGGGGTCTGGCAAACGTGGTTGATGTATCGACTGGGTTTTACGGGCGGTGTGGCCTTGTTGAATGGCTATACGGCTCGATGGTTGTTTAGGCTATGGTGTTACAGCGTGTATCCGTGGCCATGGCAGCACGCCCATCGCCTTGCGTGTCAGGTACAGGGGGCGTGTTGCCTTGACCCCACCGCCAGTGTAGGGCAATGGGCTTATGCTTATTTTTTAATTTACCACTGGCAACGTCATCCCAATAGTTTAGGGCATCGTTTTTTACTCAACCAGTTTCTTGAGCAGAAAGCGAACACGCCCCAAGGCTCCGTGGAGAAAGGATATTCAAGGCACCATGAGCTAGGGCTACTAAATGCCTTGCGGTGTGAAGAAGAGGCATTGGATTTTGTACAGAAAGTATGCGAACCCTAGATAGTGTCGTCATAAGGCCTATAATGGGTAACTTCTGTGTCAAAACAATCCGTTTTTTCGTTATGTACTTCTGTGTACACGCCCGCAAGCGAGAAAACGCAAGCGTTTTACAAAAGCCGTTTGTTTTTCCCTGAATTTCCTCCATTCTTGACCTCATGACGACACTATCTAATAACGTACAGAAGGCATCCCTGTTAAGTAAGGGTTTCTGGGTTGCTGATAGCCAAACATACTTTGTGGAGTGCTAGCTTGCGGGAAAATAGCCCCACCCACAGGTGCCATGCCAAACTGAGCTTGCTGACTAAATTGCCCTTGCGAACTCATGATTTGTTGTAACAGGGCAGGCAACATCGCCTGAACCATCGCACCTACTAAGGCGGTTGGATTGCTCATACCACCAGAGACTTGCCCTAAGCCCCCAGTGGTAAAGGGGAGACTTCCTCCTTGCGGATTGCCTAAGCCCATCATCGCCGTTGGAGAAACAAGCCCCAAACCAAAGGGATCGGGGGACATGCCTAAGCTCGGTTGTTGCTGGGGTGTTTGAAATTGAGAAATAGGAAACCCTTGGTTATTCACTAACGAGAAAGGGCCTCCTTGGGCAAATAAGGGTGGCCCGTTTTGAAATCCGTTGGGGGTAAACGAAGAAAGAGACAAGCCTGGAATCAGGGGTGAACTAATTTCGTACGGATCGTTACTAAGGAGGGGACGCATAGAAACATCGCCACTAGATAAGTAATACATCCCTGGCAAATCGATAAAACTTGCGGCGGCGGTACGAGTGTTCACATTCGGTAAGCCTAACTGATTGGTTAAATTAGCAAACCCTAGTTGACTATTGGTAATAAAAGGCAATTGCATGTTCAAAGCTCTTTCTGGGTAAAGCCTCTCTTCAATGGCAGTACAGGGACTGCAAACGATATCGGCCTTACGACAGAAAAACTAAAGCGATGCAAAAAAATGTTACACACCGTTACCTCGTTAAGGGAGACGTTAGATAGGGGGTTAACACGGCGGGGATACGAATACTGCCATCGGCCTGTTGATACTGCTCTATCAGGGCAGCGAAGGTACGCCCCACGGCCAACCCAGACCCATTCAGTGTATGGCAATAAGCGGGCTTACCACTGCTATCGCCTTGGCGGTAGCGTAAGTTCATACGCCGTGCTTGAAAATCGCCACAATTGCTCACGCTGCTAATTTCACGGTAGCGTTGCTGGCCGGCCATCCATACCTCTAAATCGTAGGTTTTGGTGGCACTAAAGCCCATATCGCCCGTACACAGCGTCACCACACGGTAGGGTAATTCTAGCAGTTGCAAAATACGTTCGGCGTGGGTTCGCATGGCCTCTAGGGCTTCCATGCTGGTGCTGGGTTCCACCAGTTGAACCATCTCTACTTTATCAAACTGGTGTTGCCGTATCAGGCCACGGGTATCTCGCCCTGCGGCTCCTGCTTCACGCCGAAAACACGGGGTGTGAGCCGTCATTAAAATAGGTAACTCGGCTTCTTGCAATAACTCGTCACGATACAAGTTGGTCAGCGGTACTTCTGCTGTGGGAATGAGGTAGAGGCCATCGTCGCCAATGGTAAAGGCTTCCTCTTTAAACTTGGGAAATTGCCCTGTGCCTTGCATGGTATCGGCATTCACCAATAAGGGAGGCATACATTCTGTGTAGCCGTGCTGGGTGGTATGCACATCCAACATAAAACGAATCAAGGCCGACATCAGCCTCGCCCCCTGCCC